>JAUVVP010000367.1 GCA_030604585.1 Planctomycetota bacterium
GAAGAAGACCACCTTCTCGTCGCGCAGCTCCATGTAGCTGTAGAAGCCCTCCTGGCCCTTGCCGCCGCTGCGCAGCTCGGTCGCCTCGCAGCCGGCCGGCTTCATGTCCTCGAAGACCAGGTAGGTGTAGTCGTTGTCCGAGGTTACCCGCAGCTCCACCTGGATGACGTCGCCGCTCTCGATCTGGTCGCCTTCGCGAAGCGGGACCCGCTCGTAGCGGAGGCGTTTCTCGGTCAGCTTCTGCCCCTCGGCGCCCTCGACTTCGACCTCGTACGGAATCTGCTTTAGCAGGAAGTAGGTGCGCTGGAGCTTGAGCTGGAGGCCGGACGCCTTGATGTCCTCCTCTTTGGTGAAGTAGCGCAGGTAGGCCGACCAGTAGAGCGCGCCCGGCCCGTCCTTCGTGATGGTCAGGGTGTGCTTGCCGCCGCTGAGCGCAAGGCCCTCGACGACGAAGCTGTTGTCATAAGTGAAGAAGTTGTCCTTGCTTATCTTCACCGTCTTGACGACGGCGCCGTCGTCCAGGTCGAGGGTGAGGGTGTAGTCCGGCTGTCCCTCCCCGGTGGCCAGGACGAATTCGCTCATCGCCGCCACGCAAAGCGTGGTGTCGCGGGTTGAGCGCCAGTAGTAGCCGTTGCGCCGGTTCTCCAGCAGCCACTTGACCAGCATCGGGGCGGCCTCGTCCTGCGGCGTCAGGCGCACGATGGCGCGCAGGCACCAGGCGTTGGCCTCGATGTCCGAGTTATACCAGTACCACCATCCCTGGCTCGGCGTTCGGAACCAGGCGATGCCGGTCTCGTCGTTGCGCTCCAGGTACTGCATGATGTTGCGCAGCACCAGGCGCGCGCGCTCTTCGTCGCCCAGGTTGGCCAGCGTCAGCGAGAGCAGCGCCTTGCCGTAAAGGCCGAGCTTGTCGCGGCCCTCGTAGAGGCGCTCGACGCAATCGCCGGCCTGCTCATCAGTGGCCTTCAATCCCTTGAGTGACAGCACGTAAGCGGCGAACGCGTGCGTTGCGTGGGGCCGCCAGTGCTTATTCCGCATCTGGGCGATCTCCCAGTTGCGCAAGAATTGCATGCCGCGCTCGATCATGCCCTGGTCCACGGCCACGTCGCACTCCTGCGCGCTCACCAGCGCGTAGAGGACGTAGCTCGTCAGGTAGGCGTTGGTGCTGCCGCGCTTCCACCAGGCCCATCCGCCGTCGTCGTGCTGCATGTCGCGGATGCGCTCCAGGCCCTTCTTGATGAGTCCCTGCAGTTCGTCGGAGTCGAAGATCGGGCTGTCGGCGTAGATGCGGCGATGCTCGCCGGCCTCGACGCGGCGCACCTCGGCCATGCGGCCGCGTATCCGGCGCACCTCTTCGAGGCTGATGCCCATGTTCTGGAGCGTCTTCAGCGTCAGCACGGCGGGCAGGAATCGGCTCACCGTCTGCTCGGTGCAGCCGTAGGGGTAGTCCAGGCAGTAGGGGAGGGCGTCCATCATGGCCCCGACCAGGCTCGGGGCGAACTGCACCTCCAGCCGGGTCAGCTCAGGCCGGCGCTTCTCCGGCACGGTCAGCTCGACGGTGTGGGTGGCCTGCACCTCGGTGGGCCGCACGGCACCGGTGTAGGCGTCCTGCTTCGTTATGCCGTGCACCAGCACCGGGAAGGCCATCTGCATCGCGTCGGACTCCTCGTCCGTGAGCGCCTTGACCGTGATGGCGGCCTCGCCCTCCTTGAGCACCTTGACGCGCCAGTCCACGCGGCGCTGGCCGGCGGCCGGCACCTGCACGTCCACGACCGGCTCCTGCCCCTCCATGAAGGCCAGGTGCTCCTCGGGCACTTCGAGGCTGACCCGCGCCGTTTTGTCCTCATCCAGGTAGTTATGGACGTTGGCGCTGATGACCACCTCGTCGTATTCCATGAAGAAGCGGGGCGCCTGGAGCCGCACCAGCAGGTCCTTGGTCGTGACGGCCTCGCCCGATGCCTGCCCGACGCTCGTCTCCTTGCTCATGGCCCAGGCGTTCAGCTTCCAGGTGGTCAGGTTCTCCGGCATCTCGAAGGTCACGGTGGCCTCGCCGTCGGCGCCGGTGGTCACGGCGGGGACCCAGAGGGCCGTGTCGGCGAACTCCTTGCGCACCTCGGCCTCGGCGAAGGCAGGGGGTGCCGCGGCTCCCGCCCCGAGAGCCTCGCCCTTGGCCTCGCCGGCCCTGCTCGCCATCGACGCGGGAAGGCCGGTGACAGCCATCGCGTCGGCCTCCACGCCGAAGGACATATCTCCTACCATTCCACCTCGCGCCCGTAGGAGCCGCCTGGCGCCGCCTCTCAGTTCGGCGAACTCCTTTTCCGAGATGGATGCCCAGTCCTTCACCGAGACGCCCCAGGTGCCGGTCCACGCCGGCGGGAGCGGCGTCAGGTGCTGGAATGGGCGGCGCACGCGACCCCACGCGGCGAACTGCTCCAGCAGGTTCGTCGTCATCCGCGCATAGTGGTGCCGCAGCCGGCCGTGGAAGAACTTCGCTATCGGCGGGGTAAACTCCGGCTGGATGTAGAGGACCGACTTGTCGAAGGCGCTCAGCGTCACCTGGACCTCGGCCGGCTCACCGCCCGGCGTCGTGGCCCTCACCTTGAGCGTGGCCTGCTCGCCGGGGCTGTACTCCGCCTTGTCCGGCTCGACGCTGAGCTGGACTACGCGGTCCTCCGGCGGCACGCAGATGCGCTTTACCTGCTGGTGCACGCGCAGGTCGGAGACGGTGGCCGCCTCGACGAAGAAGTTCGGCCGGTCGCCTTCCTCGATGGGGATGTCAACGATCGTGTGGCCGCCCACGACGTGCAGCAGCCTGTAGCTGAGCAGCGCTCCGTTGTCCACCTCGTCGGCGAGCAGGACGTAGCTGTCCGGCCTGCGGGTGTTGATCATCAGGTGGCAGGTCTCGCCGGGGCGGTAGGTGCGCTTGTCCGTGATGAGTTCCAGATCGTTGAAGCGGTAGAGCCGCCCGTCGAAGTCGCGCCCGCAGACCCAGACCACGCCGTAGCCCTCGACCGTGCCGCCCCAGTCGTCCGGCGCGGCGAACCTGATCTTCAACTGGTCGCTCTTCTCGTGCCGCAGCCGGAACGTCAGGATGCCGCGCTGGTCGGTCGAGGCGGTCCAGCGGTCCAGCTCCTCCTCTTCGATGTGGGCGTTGTCCGGCCCGCCGAAGACGATGCGCGAGATGGTGACAACACCTTCCGTCTCAACGGGCCTGTTGTCCGGCGTAAGGCAGCGGACGGTAACGACCATCTCCTCGCCCGGCCGATAGTAGCCGCGGTCGCTTTGTATGATGGCGTAGAAGGCCTGCCGCGTCACCGTGACGGCGCCTTCGCCGGTGATGACGCGGCGGCTGGCGTCGCGCACCTCGGCCTGGACGACATAGCGGTGGTCGCGGTCGGGATGGTCCCTCAGCGCCGCAGCGGTGTCTATCTCGACCTTGACGGTGCCGTCCTCGCCGATGGGCGTCTCGCCC
>JAUVVP010000273.1 GCA_030604585.1 Planctomycetota bacterium
GGAACCCATCCCGGGTAGGTAAAACGCCTTTGTTTGCCAACCGACCCGATCTCACCAGATCGGACTGAAATCCGTCGTCCAGAACACCCATTCATTGCGTTAGTCCGGCGAGGGGGGCCGAAGGTTCAACGATTTCCGTCCCTGCGGCCCGAGCGACCTTCCAGCAGGCGCAGAAGGGCTTCAGGGGCTGCGTTGTGCCCTTCGGCGGCCAGGCGCGCCATGGTCGCTTCCTCGGGGTAGGGGAGCCGACCGACCCGCCGGAAGAACTGATTCCGCCGGGCCGCATCATCGCCGAAATGCCGCCCGGCCCAGTCGCCCACGCACCCGACCCCGGCGGTCATCTTCAGCAGCGTGTGGCCCCAGATGAAATGCGCCCCGTCCAGGAACGCCTGGCGGTAAGGTGCCAGCTCGGCAGCGGCGAACGCGTCCACGAACCCCTGCCCGTCGGCGTTCATCTCCGTCCCCACCAGGATCGGCATCTCCAGACGCACCGCCGCGTCCACCGCCTCCCGCAGGTGCTGCACCTTGGCCGCTTTCTCGCGCGGGTCCTTCGGGTTCCAATTGCGCTCGGGGATGATGGTGACGGTCGGGATTCCCTTGCTCAGCCAGAACCGGAACAGCTCCACGGCGTCGGCCTCGCCGTCGTTGGTGCCGTCCAGCCATCCGCCGCTCGGCACGGCGCCGCACGCCAACGTCATCTCCACCACTTCCTCCAGCGCGGGGAAACTCCCCTCCTCCGGGGCGGCATAGCCCGCGCCGCCGTGCTTCATCAGCCTGCGTCGCATCAGGTCCTTCAGGGCGACGACGTCCGCCAGCAGGGGCCGGACATTCTCCTCCGGTTCGTTCAGCTTCTCACTCCAGAACCGGGCCAGGCCTGCCTCGTCCGGAAAAAGCTCCCGCGCGCGACGCTCATAGGCCACCAGCATGTGCCGCTCCGTTGCGTTGCCGGCCGGCGTCAGGGGCAGCACGTCCCGCTCGTAGTCAATGGTTACTGGGTCCAGGTGTTCGTTGACGCGCCCGAGCATCCTCAGGTTGCGGCGGCGCGCACAGTCGGCCATCGCGGCGAGCGTCTCACCCGCCGGCGTGTCCGGCTCGGGCGGACGGGCGAAGCCGCTGCTGATCAGGTACGAAACGCCGGGCTCGTGAGGCGAGTTGGTGACCTTATCGCGCAGTTCTTCGATGAAGACCCTCGTCTCGAAGCCGGCAGCCGACTTCAGACGCAGCAGCCTGCCTGCCTCCAGGAACTCCTCGACGCCGTCCAGCACGTCGAAGTCCACGATGCCGGCCACCTCCAGGCCGTAGCGGTCCGCCTCCCAGGCGAAGCGCGACGGCGAGTAGCCGTAGGCGTTATAGGAGAAGAAGGTGGGGCAGTGCAGGTTGACCTCGGCGCGCTTCCGCGCCGGCGCGGCCCCCTGGGCCAGGCGCTCCAGGGCGCTGCGCCGCCGGCCCGCATCGAAGCTGTCGAGCTGCGCAGCAAGGTCCTCGACTGTCTCGGAAGTCATGGGCGTGGATGCCTTTGCAGGCAGGTTGGGACGGGCCGTCCGAACGTGGGCAAAGGATAACTGTACGCGACTCGGGCGGCCGGTTCAAGTGAAACGCAGGCTGTCGGCCGCTCCAAGGCCCTCAGCAGGGGCATTCGCCGGGCGCTGAGATTGACATAGCCCGCGGCTTTGGCCTAAGATTCACTGTCTGTTCGCTGCCCGGAGTGATGCCGTGGATGCAGACAAGGACCATCGCGTCAAAGTGGTCATCGTCGGCGCCGGCGCCGTGGGGTCCACTTTCGCCTACACGCTGATGAACAGCGGCCTGGCCCAGGAGATAGTCCTCATTGATAAGGACAGGGCCAGGGCCGAGGGCGAGGCGATGGACCTGAACCACGGGCTGTTCTTCGCGCCGCCGGTGGCCATCAGCGCCGGGGACTATGAGGACTGCGCCGGGGCGGCCGCCGTGGTGATAACCGCAGGCGCGGCACAGCGCACCGACCAGACGCGCCTGGACCTGATCGCGCGCAACGGCGCCGTCTGCCGCTCCATCATGGACCGCGTACTCGAACACACGCGCAGCGCCGTCATCATAATGGTCACCAATCCCGTGGATGTCTTGACTTACGACGCCCTGCGCCATTCCGGTCTGCCCTGGCAGCAGGTGATCGGCTCGGGCACGGTGCTGGACAGCGCTCGATTCCGCTACCTGCTGAGCGAGCACTGCGAGGTGGACGTGCGCAACGTGCATGCCTACATCCTCGGCGAACACGGCGACAGCGAGGTGGCCGCCTGGAGCATGGCCCACCTGGCCGGGCTGGGCATAGAGCAGTTCTGCGCCCTGTGCGGCCGGTGCGACCACAAACGGCACCGGGCCGCCATCGCTGAGCGGGTGCGACGCTCGGCCTATCACCTCGTCGAGTCGAAGGGATTCACCAACTACGGCATCGCTCAGGTGCTGCGGCGCATCGTCGGCGCCGTCGTGCGCGACGAGCGCAGCGTCCTGACCGTCTCTTCCCTCATCAGCGACTACTACGACATCAGCGACGTCTGCCTGAGCATCCCCTGTATCGTCGGGCGCGAAGGCGTGCTGCGTCAGATTCAGCCCGCCCTCGCGGACGATGAGATCGAAGGGCTCAAGAACAGCGCCGCCCAACTGAAGCAAGTGCAGGATTCCGTGGCGCCCTGAGGTCGCTCGACGACCGCTTTGCGGAAAGGCCGAGAATGCTTGAAGGGCTTTACGATCTGTTGGCGCGGGCGGGCCGGCCGCGCATCTGCATCGTCGGCGACATGATGCTCGACCTCTACGTCTGGGGCGAGGTCTCGCGCATCTCCCCGGAGGGCCCCATCCCCGTGCTGCGCGTGGAGAGGAAGGAACCCCGCCCCGGCGGCGCCGGCAGCGTGGCAGCTATGCTCAGCAGCCTCGAGGCCGAGGTCATCCCGGTCGCACTGATCGGTTCGGACGCCGCGGGCGTCACGCTGGGAACCGAACTCCAGAACGCCGGAATGGACACCAGCGGCCTGGTCAGCTCCGCCGAGCGCCCCACCACCACCAAGACCCGCTACCTGGGCTACGTGCAGTCGGCCGGCCGCGGCCTTCAGCAGATCGTGCGAGTGGACGATGAGCTGACTGCCCCCCTCTCGCCGCAGGAGGCGAGCCTGGTGCGCAAGGCCGCCCTCGCAGCCATGGAGCGCGCCGACCTGGTCGTGCTCCAGGACATGGGCAAGGGGCTGTTCGACGCCGACTTCATGGCGGACATGATCAGAGAGGCGCGCGGCCGGGGCAAGCGCGTCATCGTGGACCCCGAACGCACGGCCGACTATTCCCCCTATGCGGGAGCCACCTGCGTGCTGCCGAACCGCTTTGAGGCCGAGGCGGCCACGGGCCTGAAGCTGCGCAGTGAAGAGGACTACGCGCAGGCGGCGGGCATGCTGCTTCAGCAGCTTGAACTCCAGGGCGTGGTCATCAAGCTGGACCGGGAAGGGATGTACCTCGCCACGAGCGCGGGCGAGGAGAAGCACGTGACGACGCGGGCCCGCGAGGTGGCGGACGTGACCGGCGCCGGCGATATGGTGACCGCCGCCTTCTCGTTCGCCCTGGCCGTGGGAGCGGACTACACCGAGGCGGTGAGCCTGGCGAACTTCGCCGCCGGCCTGGAGGTGGGCACGCACGGCGCAAGCCCCCTGCCCCGCCGCCACGTGATGGAGGCGATCAGGGCCGAGACCGAGCCGACGGCCCGGAAGATCATCAGCCGTGAGGGGATCGGGCCGCGGGTCGCCGCGATGCGCCGCGCCGGAAAGAAGGTGGCCTTCACCAACGGCTGCTTCGACCTGCTGCACCTCGGCCACGTCCAACTGTTGAGCCACGCGCGCGCCCAGGGCGACCTGCTCATCGTCGGGCTCAACAGCGACGCGTCGGCGCGCCGGCTGAAGGGCCCCGGCCGGCCCATCAACTCGCAGGACGTGCGCAGCCGCATACTGGCTTCCATCGCGGACGTGGACTACGTGGTGCTGTTCGACGAAGAGAGCGTCCTGCCCCTCATCAAGGAGGTCCGGCCCGACGTGCTGGTCAAGGGCGGCGACTACACCGTCGAGGGCGTGGTCGGCCACGAGTTCGTGCAGTCCTACGGCGGGGAGGTCAGGCTTGCCCCCCAGGCGGAGGGCTTCTCCACCACGGAGCTTATCAGCAGGATTGCGGGAGACAATGCAACAAAGGATCGAGGCGGTTCTGCGTGAGGCGATCGCCGTGCACGAAAGCCTGGTCGGGCAGTCGGCGCTGATCGAGGCGGTGGCGCGGCGCCTGGCAGACGTGTTCGCGGCGGGCGGATCGGTCTACGTGATGGGCAACGGCGGCAGCGCGGACGACAGTCAGCATCTGGCCGGCGAGCTGGTGGGCCGGTTCCTGATGGAGCGCGCCCCCCTGCC
>JAUVVP010000260.1 GCA_030604585.1 Planctomycetota bacterium
ACCTGGCCCTGGACCAGCGCGACGCCGCAGCCCCACTTGAGCGCGAGGACCGTCGGGAACTGCTCGATGCCGAAGTTCTCGATCGCCTCGGCGAAATCCGGCGATTCCCGGCTCAGCACGAAGGTCCCCACGTTTACATCCCGGGTCCGGATTCGCGCCGCTGCATCGGCCAGCGGACCTTCGAGCGCCCTGGTGGCAGCTTCGTCAGGCCCGGGCAGGACGACGAACAGGAAGTCACGGCCCTCGAAGGCCGCCTCGACGTCTTCGATGGTGGCCAGCCCCGGGTTATCGGCTGCGTCCTGCTCCCGGGCGACCGGGGCGGCCAAGGCAGCCCGTCCCGGGACCGGCTGCTCGTCCGCGGCGGACTGACGCGTTACGAGGGAATGGGCGGCCACGCCTGCGGCCAGCAGCATCACCACGGCAAAAGCGGCGGTCTTCCATCGGCCGCCGGACACGCGACTTTGTGCACCCCCTGCGGGCGCAGGGCCACAGCATGCTCCCGCGAAGCAAGAGCAGTCTCCATCGCTGTTTGTCGGCGCAGCCTGCGAGTTCTTATCGGCCTGCATATCCGCCATCCTTGAGTTCCTCCTGTCCCGACCGACGCGGCGCCCTCAGTCCACGGCCGACCGGCTAAGGAAACCCGTAAGCGCATCCAGCACGTCGGGGTCAATCCAACACTCCATTCTCTGCCCGCGCCGCTCGACGCGGATGAGGCCCACGCGACGAAGCTCCTTGATGTGGTGGGACAGGGTGGAGGGCGCGATGCCCAGGTCCCTGCCAAGGTCGCCCACGCAGCGCCGCATATCGGCCTCGGACCCGCAGCCGCTGCCCGGCGCGCAACACGAGGAGAGGCGCCGGTATATCGTCAAGCGATGCGAGTTCGACAGCGCCTTGAAGATCTCGGCGAAGTCTTCGACCGTGTTGCTTCGATATTTCGACATACTTCGAATTATACTCGTTCCGCCTGGCCGTGTCAAGGGCGATTGAGGCCCATCTTGACCGTGTGGCGGTTTTTCAGTAGAGTGCCGTTCGACCTCACCTGTGCGCGGCAGGCAGATTGGTACAGCCAATAGATCAGGTGTCGCTGGGGCCACAAGGGTCTGTATCCGAAAAGGAACGTGTACCTGAAGAACCTGCGCACAGGCGACGATCTGATGTGGACGGGCCTGGGCATGCACGTGATCGCCGAGCACGGCTTCTACGAAGGCAGGGGCAGCCCGTTCAGGATCGAGTTGGAGCAGGCGAAGAGGGCGCTGGGGTTGTAGGCGTGCCAGCGGTCTCGCATACTTGTTCGAGTTGTGCTGAAGTGCTATAGACTACTCTGTGGGGCGTGCGGTGCATCACCGCGTTGGGGGGGGTCGCGTGGCCGGAGCCGAGTCCTGCTCGAAGGCCTTCAGACGCTGCTGGCCGACCAGTGAACTGCTCCGTCCGATGGATCGGGGGGAGCAGGCGCGAAAGCACGCATCCTGGGGGAGAACGAAGGGCGGGGCATTTGAACATTAGGCCGATTAATCCGACAAAGAAGGCAGGAATTGTGTCCTTTGCGGGAGCGTGTGACCGGATGACCTCTCACCACGTTCGGGTGCTGACCTGTGCGGCGGCCCTGTCGCTGCTGGTCGGCTGTGTTGCGGTCGGGCCCGCGGCTGCCCCCACGGAGAGGGTTGGTGCCGTTCGGACGGTCGCCGGCACCTCCCCAGGGGGCCTTTCGGCCCGGCGTGAGGTCGCACCGCTCCCGGAGGCGCCCACTCTGGAGGACTATCTGCAATACGCCCGGGAGAACAATCCCGGCCTCCAGGCGGCGCGCAGCCGGTGGGAGGCCGCCCGGGAACGCGTCCCCCAGGTGAAGTCGCTGCCTGATCCCCGGTTCACCTATCGGTACTTCATTGAGAGCGTGGAGACCCGGGTCGGGCCGCAGCGGCAGGGCCTCGGGCTGGCGCAGATGTTCCCCTGGTTCGGAAAGCTGTCCCTCCGGGGCAAGATGGCCGTGGAAGCCGCCAACGCGGTGTGGCGCCGCTATGAGGCGGAAGAACTGAAGCTCCGCTACCGCGTCAGGCACGCCTACTACGAGTACTACTACCTGGCGCGCGCCGTTGTAGTCGTTGAGCGCACGCGCAACCTGATGCAGTACCTGGAGGAGGTGGCCCGGACCAGGTATAAGGTTGCCGCGGCCGAGCACTCGGACGTGATCCGTGCGCAAGTTGAGCTGGGCAAGCTCGAAGACAGGCTTCGCTCGCTGAAGGACCTGCGAGGGCCCGTCGCCGCCCGCCTCAACGCGGCCCTGAACCGCCCTGTGAATGCGCCTCTGCCCTGGCCTGAGGAGATACGGGAGGACGAAGTTGACGCTGTGGACGAGCAGCTCCTCGACTGGCTCCAGGAGACCAGCCCGGAACTGGCGGCCCTGGAGCATGAGATCGGCCGGGAGAGCCACGGAATCGCCCTGGCCCGCAAGGACTTCTACCCGGACGTGACCCTGGGCTTGGACTACATTGCCACCGGGTCCGCCCGCATGTCCGGAGTGAGCGACAGCGGGAAGGACCCCATCGTCGCCATGGTCTCCGTCAACCTTCCTATATGGCGGGACAGGTATCGGGCGGGGGAACGCGAGGCCCGGGCGCGGCACCGGGCCGCCCAGAGGGTCAGGGCCGAGCGCGAGAACGCACTGGGTTCGGAGCTGAAGATGGTGCTCTATGGCTTCCGGGACGCGGAGCGTAAGATCGACCTGTATCGCGACACCCTCGTTCCAAAGGCCCACCAGTCGCTCAGGGCGACGGAGACGGCTTTCCGCGCGGGGACGGCCAGCTTCCTGGACCTGGTGGATGCGGAGCGCATCTTGCTGGAGTTCGAGCTTTCCTATGAACGCGCCCTGGCCGACCGCGCGCAGCGGCTGGCCGAGCTGGACATGCTCGTCGGGCGCGAGATTCCCCGGCGAGCCGCACCGCATGGAGAAACGCAGCAGACTCCCGCAGTCAAGCGCGTGGAGGAGGTGCTTCACGATGAGTAGATTGAGGACAATACTGGCCCGACCGGGGAAATGGATAGGGCTCCTCGTTCTGATCTTGGCCTGCCTCGGGTTGGGGTATGCCCTGCGGGCAGGATCGGCCCCCGTGCACGTGGAAGTGACGGTGGCGGCAGCGGCGGAGACGACTGAAGCTGTCGCGCAAGAGACGGTCACCGTCTGGACGTGCGCGATGCACCCCCAGATCCAACAGCCCGACCCCGGCCTGTGCCCCATCTGCTCGATGCCCTTGATCCCCGTGGTGACGGGGGGTGAAGTCGGCAGCATGCGCGAGTTCAAAACGGGCGAGGCGGCCCTGAAGCTGATGGAGGTCCAGACCAGCCCCGTTGCGCGGCGCTTCGTGACGACCGAGGTGCGCCTGGTCGGCAAGATCGCCTATGACGAGACGCGACTGGGCTACATCACAGCGTGGATTCCCGGCAGGCTCGACCGCTTGTTCGTGGACTATACCGGCATCAGGGTTGAGAAGGGCGACCACATGGTCTACATATACAGCCCCGAGTTGCTGGCGGCTCAGGAAGAGCTTATCCAGGCGCTGCGCGCGGTCGAGGAACTCAGTGCCAGCGGCCTCGACATCATGAAGGAAACGGCGCAGGCGACCGTCGTGGCCGCACGTGAGAAACTGCGCCTTTGGGGCTTGGCCCCGGACCAGATAGAGGAGACCGAGCGACGGGGGACGCCGTCCGACCACAGGACCATCTACGCCCCCATCGGCGGCATAGTCATCCACAAGAACGCCCTCGAGGGGATGTACGTCAAGACCGGCACCCGGATCTACACCATTGCCGACCTCTCGCACGTCTGGGTCAAGCTGGACGCCTACGAGTCGGACCTGATGTGGCTGCGATACGGTCAGAAAGTCGCCATCACCGGCGAGGCCTACCCCGGCGAATCCTTCAGCGGCTGGATTGCGTTCATTGACCCCGTCCTGGACGAAAGGACGCGCACGGTCAAGGTCCGGGTCAACGTCCCGAACCCCGATGGCAAGCTCAAGCCGGAGATGTTCGTGCACAGCGTCGTCAAGGCCCGCGTGGCAATGGGGGGCAGAGTCATGGACCCCGACCTGATCGGCAAATGGATCTGTCCCATGCATCCGGAAGTCGTCAAGGATGCGGCCGGCGCCTGCGACCTGTGCGGCATGCCCCTGGTGACGGCGGAGTCGCTCGGCTACGTCGCTGCCGTGGAAGAGGAGGAGGTCAGGCCCCTGGTGATCCCGGTCTCCGCTGCGCTGGTGACGGGCAAGCGGGCCATAGTGTACGTTGAAGTGCCGGACCAGGACCAACCGACCTTCGAGGGCCGCGAGATCGTGCTGGGACCAAGGGCCGGCGATTACTACATTGTGCGCCACGGATTGGACGAGGGCGACATGGTGGTGACCCGGGGCACATTCAAGATCGACAGCGCCCTCCAGATCCAGGCCAAGCCCAGCATGATGACGCCCGAAGGCGGCGGCGCGGGCGGCGTTCACCATCACGGAGCGGAGCCGGCCCGAGCCGCTCCAGGGCAGCAAGCCTCGGGCGCGCAG
>JAUVVP010000027.1 GCA_030604585.1 Planctomycetota bacterium
CAGACCCCACGGGGAGACGCGGTAGCCGCCTGCGCCGACACCCGGCAGTGACCGCACGTAGACGGGCCGGCGCCCAAGCACCACCATCGTTGCCAGCGCCTTGCCCAGCTCGTCGGGCCGGATCGTCGGGTCGAGCCCGGCCAGGTATTCCTGCGCTTCAGGGCCGAGGTGGCCCGAGACGTTGGCCAGGATCACGTCGGGGCGGAGGCCCTCCCCCACCTGGAGGTAGATGCACGGGAAGCCGCTGTAATCGCCCTGGGGAAAGTAGACGGCGTCCGGTTCCAGGGACTCGAAGATCAGCTTGTTGAAATCGTAGGCCAGGTAGTAGCCGGACATGTCGTTCGCACGCCAGTGCGCGGCCAGGGGGACGATGGGAACGGCTGCGCAGAGCGCCACAGCCGCCGTCCGCAACATGCGGCTGGGCCGTTCCAGCCGACCGGTCAGCAGGGAAAGCCCGCCGGCGATGAGCACCGCCGCGCACAGATAGGCAGGCAAGTAGTACTCCTCCACCCGCGTCAGGTTGTCCGGCTCGTAGTCGAACTGAAGGATCATGAGGAGCACGAAGCTATTGAGCGCGAAGACGCCTCCGAAGAGAACGAAGGCCCTGGGCCGCCCCTTCATGAACCAGATGCCCAGCAGACCGAACGGAACCAGCACGAAGGGCGTGAACTGGCGCCACAGAAGGCCGAAGAAGTGGCCGACGAACTGAAGCTTCGTCCGCACGGAAACGCCCGCAGCGAACTCCACCGAGCGGTAGCCCTTCCGTGCGACGTGCGCCCAGAATGCCTTCCAGTTGCTTGGTTCGCCCCAGTTGATGGGCGGGTCCGCCGCGGACGCCAGGGGCAGATAGGCGTAGAGGGACAGCCCGGCGAGCACGATGAGGAAGCAGCCGAGGATCAGCCGCCGGTCGCGCAGCGCGGTTGGCTTGCCCCAGACGGCGTACGCCAGGATGGCCGGGCTGACCAGCAGCATGAGCATGTAGTGGTTCGCCAGGCCGAGCCCGAAGGCGGCGGCCGCGGCGTAGGCGTAGCCGCGCCGCTCGCTCTCCCGCCAGAGCATGAGCAGCAGGATGACCCCGCAGAGCAAGAACGTGTTGAGAGTGTAGACCTCCGCGATGACAGACTGCGACCAGAACCGGCGCGAGAAGGCCAGGCAAAGGGCGGCGGCCATCGCTGCGGACCGCCTCACGGATAGCCGCCGGCAGATGAGGTAGAGGAGGCCGGCCGTCAGCGCCCCGAAGATGCTCGACATGAAGTTGACGCGCCAGGCGGGGCTCGAGATGGGCAGCAGGCAGAAGAGCCTGCCGATCAGGCACCAGAGCGGATAACCCGGTGGGTGCGGCACGCCGAGGCTGAAGGCGGCGGCGATCAGCTCCCCGCTGTCCTCCGCCGTCACCGTCGGCGCCAGCGTGACCAGGAACACGACCTCGGCCGCGATTGCCACCGCGCAGCCGCAAAGGATGTCGCGCTTGTCCAGTTCCTTCATGGGCCCGCGCCATTCTCGCGCAGGCCAGCTATCCTGTCAATCGCGGCGGCGCAAGGAAGGCCCTCGCCACAGAAACGCGCCAGGACGAGTGGAAAAACGGGGCACACCCCTTTTCCCAGCCGCCAGCGGACCTATTCGACAGAGCATCCGCCCTGCTCAGCGGACGGAGCGCATGAAGGCGAGCATCTCGTCGGGGCCGAGGTAGCCGGCGAAGGATTTGGGCTCGGACCCCGGCCGCACCAGGACCACCGTGGGCGCCGCCCAGACGCCGTACTTCTGCCGCACACGCCTCACGCCGGGATCCGACCAGTCGGTCAGGTCTACCTTTGCGCAGACGAAGCGGCGGGACTCGGCAATGACACGCGGGTCCCGGAAGGTGACGGCGAACATCCGGTGGCAGGGCGCGCACCAGTCGGCCCAGAAGTCCAGCAGCACGGGCTTGCCCTCGGCCGCCGCCTGCGCCAGCGCCGTCTCCTCCGATTTGACCCATTCTACGCCGGCGGGCCCGGCCGCCGGGGCTGAAGCGCCCGGCAAGAACGCTTGGAAGAACGCGACGAGAGCCCCTGCCAGAAGCAGCAGGCCGGCCACCTTGCGCGCGCGGGCGCGCCAGTCCGACTTCCCACCCAGGGCGCCGAACGCACCCACGAAGACCCCGGCCCCGAGCAGGAACGAGCCGGCCAGCATCCGGAACCACAGGTCCGGCAGGACGCGGCTCTTACCGACGAACCAGACCGCCACGCCAAGCAGGGCCAGCCCGAAGACGCGCTTGACCGCGACCATCCACTCGCCGGACCTGGGCAGCGCCTTCAGCAGGCCCGTGAAGGTCCCGAGCACGACCAGCGGCGTGCCCATCCCCCAGGCCATCGCGAAGAAGATCAGCCATCCCAACGTCAGGCTGCCGTGCTGCAAGACATAGGCGAACGCACCGACGATGAGGGGAGCAATGCACGCCGTGGCCGCCGCTCCCGACAACAGGCCGATGAGCCAGATGCCCACCAGGCCGGCGCGCCCGCGCAGGCCGACCTGAAGGCGCTGCATCCGCTGCGACGAGATGTCGATCGCGTAGAGGTCGAGCATCGCTCCGGCCAGCAGGACGAAGAGCACCGCCAGCACCAGATAGACGGCCGGATGCTGCGCCCACGCGCCGAACATGCCGCCGGTGGCGGCAGCCGCCACACCAGCAATGGAATAGGTGACCGAGATGCCGAAGACGTAGACCAGCGACCGCACTAAGGCGTCGAGCCTGCGCCCGCCTGCCGTCGCTCCGATCAGGCTGACTGTAACCGGGATCAGCGGGTACACGCAGGGGGTGAAGGTCAGCGCGAGCCCGACCAGGTAAGCGACCAGCACGGCGACAAGCGGGGTGCGCCCGGCGAACCAGCCCTCCGGCGGTTCACCCGCAGGGACGGGCTCGGCAGGGGCGGGCACCGCTACCGGGGCCGCCGCCGCTTCCTCCCCCGTCGGCTGGACCGTCGCGCCCTCGGGCAGGACGATGGGCACGGGAGCCGCGTCGGACAGAACGGTGAGGCGCACGCGTGCCTCATGCCGCGGGAACTGGCAGATGTCCGGCCCGCAGCCGGTGAAGCGCACATCGAGGGTCAGGTCGTAGTCGCCCGGCGCCACACCGGGGGCAATGTCCAGGATCGCCGTCGCCGTGAACTCCCCGTCGAGGTACCTGACGGCACCGCCGGCGAACTTGTCGAACTTCTCCTTCGGCTCGGGCAGGATAATGCGCCCGACCTCTATGCCCGGCACGACGACGCCGGCACCAGCGGCCCCCTCAACGGGGTCGGCGACGACCTCGATCGCGATGCTCTCATGCCAGACATAGAAGTCCGCGCTGCACGCGAAACGCACCTCGGCGACGGTCCGGCCTCCGGGCGCCTGCTCCGGGTAGAGAAGGCGCGCCGTGACGCTGAAGTTCTCCTCCGCCCCGGGCGAGCCCGGCAGGCCGGGAACGCCGAACAGGTCCTCCTGGGCAGCGGCGGGCCGGGCGAGCAACATCAGCAGGAGCAATGCCCACGGCCAGGGCGCCGTCCTGAGAACTCCCGACTTCATCAGCTCCCCCGCCCCCGGTTCCGACCTCGAGAGTCAGCGGCTGCCGGCAGCACAAAGTCGCGCAGCCGTGGTCCGTCCGCTATGAACCAGCAACCAGCCACTGACAGCCATTCTACCACGCTTCCAGTTCGCCGACTATCTCCTCGACCAGATCCTTGACCGTGACCACGCCGACCGCGCGGCCCTGCGCATCGGCAACGACGGCGAACTGCTGCCTGGCCTGCCTGAGCGTGTGGAGCGCATCAGCAACCGACGTCCCCTCGTGCAGCGACATCACGCTGCGGGCCAACTGCGGGATCGAGCGCTCCTGCCCATGGGCCGACGCCACGTCAATGATGTTGAGAACCCCAACTATGGCGTCCCGTGCCGCCCGGTAGACGGGTATGCGCGAGAAGCGGTGCGCGCGCAGCAGCGCAAGCAGCTCGTCGTAGGAGGCATCCTCGGCGACCATCACGGTTTCATCCAGCCGCGTCATGGCCTGCCGCAGCTCCAGCGATTTCAGGCGCAGGATGTTGTCGGCCATCGTCCGCTGGAAGGTCGACAGCACGCCCTGGGCGGCGCCTTCGCTCAGGTAGAAGCGGAAGGTCTCGGGCGTGAAAGCCGGCCTGCGCGGGGCGCCCCGCCCGCCCAACAGAAGATGCGGCAGGCGGCTCAGGCACCGCAGCAGCGCCGAAACCGGATAGAAAAGCACCTGCGACACACGCAAAGGCCAGATGGCGCGGTACATGAGGGTGTCGGCGTGATGTTGGAAGAGCGACTTGGGAATGACCTCGGCGAATATCAACAGGACCGGCGGCATGATGAGGCTGCTGTAAAGCTCGGCGCTGGCGGCGCCGCCGGCCTCGTAGAGCTTCCGGGTGCAGAGGACGGTTGCCAGGTAAAGGCCCAGGTTCGTGCCGAGCAGCATCGTGCTGATGGCCAGCGTGGGCCTGGCGATGAAGCGCTGAAGGGACCGGGCCGCCGCCTCGCCCTTCTGGGCTCTCAGCCTGAGCCGCAGCCGGCTGACGCAGTAGGAGCCCGTCTCGCTGCCGCTGTAGAAGGCGGCGAAGATGATGCTGGCGGCGATAATGGCGTACTCAAGCATCGCCGCCCTCCTCCAGCAGCCTTACCAGCAAGGTGTCCGCCCGCCGCTCCCTGACCGCCTCCACGGTGAACTCCATGTTGCCGTAGCGGACGGTGTCGCCGGCCTGGGGCACCTTGTCGAGCAGCGCCATCACCAGCCCTCCCACGGTATCCACTCCCAGCTCGGGCGCCCTGAGCCCGGACAGCTCCTGCCACGTGCGCAGGCTGAGCCTCCCCCGCAGGCGAAAGGTCCCCTGGCCGAGCGGCTCGACCTCGGGCGCCTCCTCCCGGTCGTATTCGTCGGCGATCTCTCCGACTATCTCTTCCAGCAGGTCCTCCAGGGTGAGGAGCCCGAGCACGGCGCCGTACTCGTCCACCACGAAGGCGCTCTTGGTGCGCTCACGGCGGAACTCGCGCAGCGCAAGCTCGACGGTAGCCGTCTCGGGCAGGAAAGGGATCGGCCTCACGCCGTCGGCCAGCGGCTGCTCCTCGCTGCCGAAGAGCGCGTCCTTGATGTGGATGACGCCGCGCATCTCGTCCATCTCGCCGTCGTAGACGGGTATGGCGGTGAGCTTTGCGCTCAGGAACAACGGGAGGAGCCGCTCCTTCGGCGCCCGCAGGTTGAAACTGACCATCTCCACGCGCGGCACCATCAGCTCGTTGACCCGCACGTCGGACAGCCCTATTACCTCGGCGATCATCCGACCGGCGCCGGCGTCGAGCACGCCCTCACGAGCGGCCAGCTCCACCAGCATTTGCAGCTCGTCGGCCCCGACCGAGGGCCCCCGCCTCCTCACCAGGGCCGCCGCTGCATCGGCCACCTTCTCGACGGGCAGGATGACGGGCAGCAGGATGTGCTGCGCCAATACCAGGGGCAGGGCTGCGGCGCGGCCGACCGGCCGGTAGAAGGTGACCGCGAAGTTCTTCGGCATAACCTCCCCGCCGATGATGATGACCATCAGGGAGGCCAGGCCCAGCAGAAAGATGCCCGTGGCGTGGACCAGCGGCTCCAGGTCCAGGATCAGAAGGTAGGAGACGCTGAAGAAGACGACGTTGACGACCATGTTGCCGAACAGGACGGTGATGAGCAGCCTGCGCGGACGCCGCCTGAGCATCGCGACCGCGCGGTCGGCGCGCCTTCCGTCTCCCATCCGTTCCAGTTCGTCCGGCTGGAAGCTGAAAAGCGCCGTCTCGGAGCCGCTGAAGAAGGCGGAGAGGCAGAGGGCGGCCGCCAGGATGGCAAGCCGGACAGGTAGGTCTGGTAAGTCCGTTTCCAAAGCCCGTTCTCGGCAACGCGCGTCATGGAGATAAGAGAGCTGATGCAATCTTACTCCGGATTCCACACTAAGGAATCGTCGCGCGCAAGTCAAGGCGGTACAGGAAGGCAAGACGACGACGCCCGGCCTCCGCGCCGAACGGGGCGCAGGACCCCGCGGCTGGTCCCGACGACGGTCCACCTACTCGAACGTGCAGGCCTCATGCACAAGGTCAACGTAGTACCGGAAGTTCTCAAATGGGACATCCGGTGGGACGGCATGGTCAACGAACGGCGAGTAGCCGCCCTGCTTCACGAGTTGGGGCACCTTCGACATCACTTCCTTCTCGATCTCGGCCTTGGTGCATCCCTCTCGCAGGGTGCGCTTGTCGATATTGCCCAGCAACAGGACTTGCTTGCCGAATTCGTCTCGATACCTACGGGCATCGCAGTCCGCGGCCACCTCCAGCGGATACACGAGGTTGACATTGGCTTCCAGCCACAGGGGAATGAGTTCATCAACCTTGCCGTCGCAGTCCACCATGATGATCTTGATGCCGTACTCGTTCAGGGCCCCTGTGACCCTTGTCAGCGGCGCCATCATGAACTCGCGGAAGAGCTTCGGGGAGATCAAGGGCCCCGTCTTCATCGCCATGTCTTCCCACACGACCCCGTGGTCAATGTCGGGTATCTCATCAAGGGCGCGCCTGATGACCCTGAGGACGAAATCCGAGATATACTCGGTCATCTCGTGCACCAGGTCCGGGCAATCGTAGTACCACAGTGCCAGGTTCTCCATTCCGACCCAGTCGCGGATCCACCCGTAATAGGAGCCGACGTTGATGCCGAGGGGGAAGTCACGCTGCCCGTAGCACCGCTTCAGGTAGTCCCAGTATTCCGGGTAGCGGTTTGGCGCGTCAGGGTCGTGGCGCTCTTTCCATCTCTCCCACGTTTCGCGGCCGCGCACCGGGAAACGAATCCACTGCGGCATCCCCAGTTCGCGGTCGGTCCATTGCTTGAAGCGGCCACCGAACTCGTCCTCCACAACACGCCAGTGGGCCGTCTGCTCGACCACTTCCGTCTCGAGCGGGGGGTAGGTGCCCATGTTGATGGGGATGGTCTCGAGTCGGTCGAAGCCGAAGTAGGAGTTGAAATGCACGTCCCACGGCATGCCCTCCCGCAGCCACCGCTTCCGTGTCTCGTCGAAGGTCCACTGGGGCATCAGGAACACGCGGTCCGGCTCACCGTACTCGAAAGTAGCATGGAACCGCTCGCGCGCGGTCATTCTGCCATTGCTCCTGTCTGAGGTGCCCATATGCGACTCCTTCCCGAGGCATGAGACGTTTCCGGGCCAGGTGTTGCTGCCGGAGCCCAGCCGTTCGCGATGATACGACTTAGGGCTCGGCCCTGCAAGAGGCCGGACCGCGCAGGATGGAGAGTACGCGGGCCCGGAGATGCCCCAGGGCCGGCCGGACATCTGCGCTGCGCTTGCGCTTCCGGTCAGGCTGCTGCGGGCCGGCCCTCGGGGTTTCGGCCTGGCTCGTGCCACCTGGGCGCGGCAACGGCTCGAACAGGCACAGGACCACTTTGCCAGAAGGTCACAGATAGCCTCTTACAGCTACCGCAAAGCAGCATAGGACATCTGTCACATGTCTGGTCTTGCATTTGGGGCTTCGAGAGACTACTCCAGGTAGCCCTCGGGGACAACGCGGAACTTGTATCCCCCGACGTCGCTAAAGTAGATCCGATCCCGGTTCTCGTCCAGCCACGCCTGCCATTGCCCGGGCTCCCGGAAGGACTCAGTGGTGTAGCGTTTCAGCAGGCGTCGCGCAGCCTCAGCCTGCTCCCTGTCGCCCTCCCCCAGCAGCTCGACCAGACGCTCGAGCGTCGTCAACTGCCTGTTGGACTTGATGCCGAGGGACTCGAGTTCCCGGTCGATCAGGTACACCTGATCCCAGTAGATCAGCTCATAGCTATCCCTGTAGTGCTTGATCAGGCCTTCGGGGTTGCGCTCGTACTTCTTGAATAACTCGGGCGAGAAGGTACGGGAGAAGAAGTCCTTGTCCTTGACCCGGTCCATTACCATGGCCAGCCGAATGGGGTTTATGCGGTCGCTCCCCTTGCGCCGGATCAGGGGTCCTCTTCCATCGAACTTGCGGATATAGACCACACAATTGAGGAACAGCTTCCGTCCCGCTGCGGTCATCTTCGACGGCGGCGCGGAATAGCCCCATTGGAGGAAGTTGCCGTGGCGCCCGACCCCGACCGCGCCGTACTCCTTGCCCACGTTGTAGCCGACCACGAGCACTTCGGCGTCCGGCGAATCCTCAAAGCCCCAGGAGCGGCAGACCACGCCGCCTATGTTGCTCCCCGTATCCTGCACCCGCCAGACATTCATCTCGTCGGGCAGCTCGTCGCCGCCCGGGAATCTGCGGTAGTTGTCGGGCGTCTGCCAGACCTCGATGTCCGGTTCGACCTTGAAGGGCTCCTGAAAGACGCGGTGTCGTAGCGACTCAGCATGAGCCGCATCGCCCATGCAGTTTCACAAGTAGCCCGTCTTCAGGCCGCTCCGGCCGCAGATGAAGGCGCCGACCACCCCCACCGTAACGGTCGGGCGCGCGTAGTCTTCGGTGAGGTAAGGCTGCGGAGCCTTGAAGCCGTCGCCGTCGTAATCGAGGATAGCGACGTCAAAACCTGCGGTTTGGCCCTTCTGGAACCCCTTGAGATCGCCCGTCTCCACCTCCCCGAAGTGCTCCCTCAGGAACTGGACGAAGTCCTTCTCGCGGGCCGACCCGGGGTGCCCGGCATAAAGGATGCGCAGGTCGATCTTCCCTGACCCGGCGGGCCGCTCCGCCGCGCTACAGACCGACACGGCAAGACACACGGCAAACGCGACGCTCAGGCTCAGTGCCCTCGGGGTTCGCATGACGACCTCCACCGCTACCAGGAGTGTGACCGCTTCTGAACACCCTCAGAGTAGCCCCGGCCCTTGGTCAGGTCAAGTCCAACGCGGCGCTCGGTCTCCTTGCGGGACGCCCTGGCCTTTGCCTATAATGGCGGGCCTTTGACGCGCCTTGCCTGCCGCCGCCACAGAAACCGCAAGCCATGAGCTACTTCCGCCCGAACATTGATGCAATGGAGGGGTACCAGCCCGGCTTCCAGCCGAAGGAGCCGGGCTACATCAAGTTGAATACCAACGAGAACCCCTACCCCCCGTCGCCGCGCGTCATCGAGGTGCTGCGGGGCGCCTCCGAGCAGAGCCTGCGGAAGTACCCGGACCCCATGGCCCAGAAGTTCCGCGACGCTGCGGCCGCGGTGCTCGGCACTGCGCCCGAGCGCATATTGTGCGGCAACGGCTCGGACGATATCCTCAACATCGCGATACGCAGCTTCTGCGGCGAGGGCGACACCGTCGCCTTTCCCCGCCCGACCTACACGCTGTATGAGACCCTGGCGGAGATCCAGGGCGCGCGGCCGGTGGCCCTGGACTTCCCGGAGGACTACGCCCTGCCGGCCGGCCTTGCCACGACGGGCGCCCGGCTCACGCTGCTGTGCAACCCCAACGCCCCCAGCGGCACGCTCATAGGTCCCGATGATGTGGAGCGTCTGGCAAAGTCCCTGGACGGAGTCCTGTTGGTTGACGAAGCCTATGTTGGCTTTGCCGACGCCAACTGCCTGGAACTGGTTGACCGCTGCGAGAACGTGGTGGTGGCCCGCACGCTCTCGAAGTCCTACAGCCTGGCCGGGCTGCGGTTCGGCTTTGCCGTGGCCCGGGAGCCGCTCATTGAAGGCATGGTCAAGGTGAAGGACTCATACAACGTGGACGCGCTCGCCATCGAGGCCGTCACGGCGGCCATCGCCGACCAGGACTGGCTGACGCGGAACGTGGAGAAGATCAAGGCCACGCGCAGGCGGCTTGCCGACGAGCTGGAACGGATGGGATTCCGCTGCTGGCCCTCACAGGCCAACTTCATCCTTGCCCGCGTTCCGGAGGGCCGGGACGCCGCCGAGGTCTTCGACCGGCTCTTCGAGCGCAAGATACTGGTGCGCTACTTCGACCAGCCCCGCCTGGACGACTGCCTGCGCATCACGGTCGGCACCGACGAGGAGACGGACGCGCTGCTCGCGGCCCTCAATGAAATCCTGGAACAGCACCATTGACCACGAAGGACACGAAGCGTGTGCGCCCGTGGCGGATGAACTGCATGAGCTTCGTAGTCGAATAGACGTTGCCTCTGCCGGGGAGATGTCGCAATGAGCGAGAAAGAACGCCGCGCCGTGGCCGAACGCAAGACGCGTGAGACCGCCATCCGCATCGAACTGACGCTGGACGGAACGGGCGCTTCCGAGATCGGCACGGGCATAGGCTTCCTCGACCACATGCTGGACCTGCTGACCAGGCACGCGCTGTTCGACCTGCGCTGCGAGGCCACCGGGGACCTGCGGGTGGACGCGCACCACACCACCGAGGACGTGGGCATCGTGCTGGGGAAGGCGTTCGCCGAGGCGCTCGGCGACAAGCGTGGGATCACGCGCTTCGCCAACGCACGGGTGCCGATGGAGGACAGCCTGGCCTCGGTGGCCCTGGACGTCAGCGGGCGCGGACTGCTCAACTACAACGCCGAGTTCCCCGCCCAGAAGATCGGCGAGTTCGACGTCGAACTGGTGCGGGAGTTCCTGCACGCCTTCTGCCTGAACGCCGGCGTCACGATGCACGTTGACCTGATACGGGGGGAGAACTCGCACCACATCGCCGAGTCCGTGTTCAAGGGCGCGGCTCGGG
>JAUVVP010000055.1 GCA_030604585.1 Planctomycetota bacterium
GTCGGTCGCGGTGGAGTAGGAGCGTTCGATCTCGGCGGCGGCCGATTCCAGCACGGGCTGTATGTCCGCTGGGAGGTCCCAGTAATAGGAGTACACGCCGCCGGGGGCGGGCGTCCCGGCCGCCCGAAGCTGTGCCGGCCTGAACTCCGGCACCATGGAGACGACTTCGTAGGACTCGCCCGGCTCAAGCAGCCGGTAATAACGTACCTGGTCCGAAGGACGCATGACCGGTTCCCGGTGCAGGAATGGATCGTGTCCCTCCACCTTGACCGGACGGTAGAGCGCGAACAGGGCCCGCATCGGCCTGGACTCGAGGAAGACCTTCTGGCGGATCAGGTGCGCCTCGACGGGGACTCCCCTCAGCAGGTAGATGGGGCGCGACCTGAAATCAACCTCCGGTTCGCCGCTCGGAAAAGGAAGCGCAGGACGCACCTGGCGGCCCGCCGCGCTGTGGCCAAACCACTGGCCGTCTCGGTAGACCGGCAGGGACATCCCTCGCATGAGTAGACGCGGAGGTCGGACGTGGGGCCGGCCCACTGCCTCCTCGTTGAAGAACTGCACGCGCAGGACGATCTCCTCGCTTTCCCGCAGCCGCCCCACCTCGTGCAGCGACACGTTCTCCGAGAACCCCGTCACCTGCTCGGGCAGGATCTGATAGCTTCCGCTGAACGCGCGAACACGCGGCAGCAGCAGGAACAGCAACACGGTGCAAGCGGCCACCGTCAGGGCCGGCACCCACAGGACCGAGGACAGGGCCCTCCACCCGTGCCGACGCTCGCCCCACGAGGCCACCGTGCGCGGCAGCACGCCACCAGGCGGGCGAGCGGCCACAACCACGAAGTTCGCCATCAGGGACAGCGCCGTCACGGCGAACACAGGCAGGTAGAGCAGGTTCAGCGCCCAGATGCCCGCCACCATGGCCTCGAAGATAGTGGCAACCTGGATCAGCCTCAGGTCCCTTGCCTCGTGCGGCCCGTAAAGCTTGATAAGCTGTGCCATTATCATGAAATGGGCCAGCCCATAGCTGACGTGCACGCTCGAGAACTGGGATTGCAACAGCCCGAAGGCAAGGGCCCCCACGGCCAGGAACTTGCTGACCGTCGTGGTCACGTAGGTCGGCCCGTCGGGACCCACTATCAGGGCATGGCCGGCACAGAACACCAGCGCCATCAGCGCATACGCCGACGTCTGTTCGGCCACGGCCAGCAGCAGGGCGCCCGAGACGATCACCGCATAGGTGGTCCCCAGCAGGAGCCAGCTCTCCGGCGCGTCGTCCTGTGGGAGCGCTGCCGCACGGGTGTCAGAGGCTGAATATCTCATCGAATTCCGGTTCGCTGACGTCTATCGAGACAGAGGAATGCGTCAGGGGGCCGAGGGCGGCCGCGCTCTCCTCCCGCGGCAACGGGCCCGGCGTGACAAGGCAGATGCCCCCGGTGCTGACCTCGTGGAAGCTCAGCGCGTTGACCAGGTCCGCCAGCGAGCGCTCCGGCGTGGTCTGCGCCAGGGCCAGCGTCTCGAGCACGGAGAAGAAGTGGCCGCGCCCCTGGTCGTAGGGCAGGGCGACCAGGTCGGGGCAACAGGACGCGAATGCGTAGAAGACGTTCCGTTCGGCCAATAGGGAGGCCATGCTGGCCGCGAAGCTGACGGCCTTCTCGAAGCGCTCCCGCCGGGCCCGGCTCTCGGCCGTCGAGTCGGCGGGGCAGTAGGAGTCCAGAAGGATGAGCAGGCTGTGCATCTCGCGCCGCTCGAACTCCCGCACGTAGAGCTTATGGAGGCGGGCGCTGGTCGGCCAGTGGATGTGGCGGGGGTCGTCACCGTGCTGGTACTCGCGCAGTGCGCGGAACTCGCCCTGCTGGTCCTTTCGACGCAGTTCGAGGAGCCACTTGGCTTCGCCTCCCTTGTGGCGGCGCAGCACTTCCCGGTGGATGCGGCCCAGACGCGGCAGCACCAGCACCTCCTGTTCAGGCCGGCTCTCCATGGACGTCTGCAGCAGCCCGAACGGGAAGTCAGTCCGTACCGTGATGGGCTGCAATCTGTGGATGCCGCGCTCGGGCAGGTACTGCCGCAGCAACGTCCGGTGCTCCTGGCCCGGCCGCAGCCGCCAGATGTAGCGTTGGGCGGCCCCGTCGGGCCCGCTTCGCCCGTCCACACCCACCCATAGGCCAACGGCGCTGAGCAGCCGCTTCTCGTTGCGCAGCGTGAGTTCCACCGAGAAGGGCTCGCCCGCGAACACGTGCTGTGGCAGGTCCCATTCCGTGCCGGTTCCCGTCAGCATCAGGCGCGGAAAGACGGCCGAGCAGATGGCCCCGCCCATCAGGAAGGCGGCCGTCAGGTAGACCAGGTTTACGCCCCAGTGGACCGACACGAGACAGAACGTGGCAACCATCGCGCAGTAGACCAGGCCCCAGCCGGTCAGCTTGTGGTGGAACCGGCGGCGACCGGCAGCAGGCCCCGAGGTGAACACCGCGGACATCAACGCCGCCAGAAACTGCCAGAACACCACCAGAATGACGATCAGCAGCGTGGTGCCGTAGCTGTGCAGCACGAGGGTGGCGGGTATGCTGACCGCCGCCACGACCCACGCAGCAATGGCAATGGACTGGGCGGCCTGCACCAGGCCGGGCAGTGCGCGCTGTCTGTCTTTTGACATTCTGCTCACCGCGCCCAGCGCCGCGCCAAGAGGAACTCGGCGTTAGAGGCCCCACAAAGGACAAGCCGCCGAGACCGCACAGACCACTCAGGGAACGGTGCTACAACCGGTTTCTTGCACCCGGCGCCCCGGCGGAGAGTTCTCTCGCTTGGAGTTCCCTACAGCGTAACGGGCGCCTTCTGGAGGACCTCCCGGACGATCCGCGCGGCCTCTTCGAAGCCGTTGCTGCCGCCGGCGGAGGTCCGGTGGAAGCGCATCCGGTGCGACAGGACGGACACGGCCAGCTTCTTGACGTCGTCCGGCTCCACGTAGTCCCTGTCCCTCAGGACCGCCAGAGCCTGGGCGGCGCGGTACAGGTGCACTGCCCCACGCGGGCTTACGCCCGCAACAACCCCTTCGTGAGTGCGCGTGGCCTCCACCAGGCGGATGACATAGTCGAGCACCTGCTCGGAGACGTGCACGCGGCGCACCAGCATCTGGAGTTCCACCACCTGCCGGGCGCGCATCACCGGTTCTACGTCCTCGATTGGGTGGCTTATCTGCTGGTCGCGGATGATCCTCTTGCCTTCCTCCGTGGTAGGATAGCCCAGGTTCATGCGCAAGAAGAAGCGGTCCAACTGGGACTCCGGCAGGGGATAGGTGCCCTCGAACTCGAACGGATTCTGCGTGGCCAGCACGCAGAAGGGCCGCGGCAGCGGGTGGACCACGCCGTCCACGGTGATCTGGTATTCGTCCATGGCCTCCAGCAGGCAGCTCTGAGTCTTGGGCGTGGTCCGGTTTATCTCGTCCGCCAGGATGACGTTGGCGAACAGGGGGCCCCTCTTGAACACGAAGCGCGAGTTGCTCTCGTCGTAGATGTTCACGCCCAGCAGGTCGGTCGGCAGCAGGTCGGGGGTGAACTGTATGCGTCTGAACTCGCAGTCCAGCGCCGAAGCGATCGTGTTCGCCAGGATGGTCTTCCCGACCCCGGGCACGTCTTCAATGAGCAGGTGGCCGCCGGCCAGAAGGGCCACAAGGGCCAGCTCCACCCGGTCCCTTCTGCCCACGTAGACCTTCTCGATCTCCGCAATCAGCCCGTTGATGGCCTCCGTCGGTATGTCGAACCTGTCGGACTGTGGTTCTCTGCTCATTGCCGGCTCCGAAACGATGTCGGCAGCCCCCTCCCGGGGGCCTCGAACGCTGGGTGCGATCGGCTCCTCGCGCGGGGCCGCCTGAGCACACGCCAGATGGCGCTGCCCGAGCTGCGCTCGCAGGTTTCCCCGTCCATCCCGGGCGGCACTTGCCCGCCACTTTCGAGTATATTCCACCTTAACCGGGAAAACAACCGCCATGCCCTGAGGCTTCCCAGACGAGCATGATAGGGGCCCAAAGGGGGCGGAGGCGAAGTGGCTTGATTTCACCGGTCGTTTCGCTAATAATGCTGCGACGCGATTCCGAAGCGTGTTCCCCGCGTTCCGACGTGCCTGCCAGGGCCCTTGAGCGCTCTGTGGAATGCGCATTTCCGGTCCCTGCACGGAGAGGCAGATGAGAATAGGCGTCGCCTATTATCCTGAGCACTGGCCGGAGGAGCGCTGGGCGGAAGACGCCCGGTTGATGAGGCAGACGGGCATTGACGTGGTCCGGGTCGCCGAGTTCGCCTGGTCGCGTCTTGAGCCGCGGCGCGCGCAGTACGATATGGAATGGCTCCAGAGGGCCATCGAGACCCTCGGCGGGGAGGGGCTCCAGATCATCCTGTGCACGCCGACGGCCGCGCCGCCGCCCTGGCTCTTCAACCGTCACCCGAGCATGGTGCCGCAGGACCGGGAGGGGAGGAACTGGTTTCCCGGCAGCCGGCGGCACGTCTGCCTGAACAACCGGCCCTATCGCCGCTACGTGCGCCGGATTGTGCGCGAACTGAGCAAGGCCCTGGGCAGCCGGCCGGAGGTCTGCGCTTGGCAGATAGACAACGAGCTGGGCTGCCACGACAGCGGCCGCTGCTACTGCGACGACTGCGAACAGGCCTTCCGCGAGTGGCTCAAACGGCGCTACGGCATCATAGACAGGCTCAACAAGCTCTGGGGCACCGTCTTCTGGAGCCAGCGGTTCAACGACTGGCATGAGATCCCCGCCCCCCGGCGCACGCCCGCCAGTCCGCATCCCTCGCTGGTGCTCGACTACAAGCGGTTCATCTCCGCCACGGTCCGGGATTTCGTCGCCCAGCAGCGGGAGATCATCGAGCAGTACTCGAGCGGCCATAAGCCCATCACCACCAACTCCATCGGCCTTCATCTGCACCAGATAGACCAGTTCTCGCTCGCCGGGCCGCAGGACGTGGCCGCCGTGGACAACTACCCGGTGGACGCTGAGAGCCTTGACGCCGTCGCCTGCCAGCTTGACCTGACCCGGTCCGTGATGCGCAAGCCGTTCTGGGTCCTCGAGCAGCAGGCGGGGCCGACGATGATCCGCGCCCGCCGCGGCCAGCCCAGGCCGGGTCAGCTCCGACTGTGGTCCTATCAGGCCGCCGCCAGGGGCGCCGAGTTGATCGGCTACTTCCGCTGGCGCACCTGCCCCTTCGCCCAGGAGATGCACTGGTACGGGATGCTGGACGCCGACGGGACCACGCGCCGCCGCTACGACGAACTGAAGGCCGCGATAGCCGAGCTGAAGGATAGGGCGTCGCTGTGGGAGGGCAGGCTGCCCGATGCGCGCGTGGCCATGGTCCTCGACTATCATGCCCACTGGGCGCTGGAAGCCGACTCGATGGCCGCCGACATTGACTACCTCGCCCAGTTCCGCGTGTTCTATAACCTGCTGCGCCGCATGGGGCTGGCCGTGGACATCGTGTCCCCCGGGCAGGACGCCTCGGGATATGCGCTGCTGGTCGTGCCGATGCCCGTCCTCGCACGGGAACAGGAAGCGAGGACGTGGCGCGATTTCGTTGTGCGGGGCGGCACGCTAATTGTCACCGCTCCAGCAGGCTACCGGACCGAGCAGAACACGTGGCTGATGGCCCCACCTCCCGGGCCGCTGAGCGATCTGCTCGGCGTGGAAGTCGTCGAGCACGACATGCTGAGCGGCGGCGCCGACAACGCGGCCGTCTTCGAGGACACAGAGCATCCGCTCCACAGCTTTTGCAGCGTGCTCGAACTGCGCGGAGCGGAGGCCGTCGCCACCTACGGCCGGCAGTTCTACAGCGGCGGGCCCGTGGTGACGTGCAGGGCCGACGGCGAGGGGCGGGCCTACTTCCTCGGTGCAATCGGCTCCGCCGAGCTGTATGCCCATCTGCTGGAGGCCGCCGTGCGCGATGCGGCTTTGGAGCGGAGCCCCTGGAGCAGCGAAGTGGTCGAGGTCGTCCCGCTTCACACCGGAGAGGACGAAGACTCCCTCACCTTCGTGCTGAACCATTCCGAAGAACCCGCCCAGCTCGCCCTGCCCGAGGGCGAGAGCAGGCGTGACCTTCTCACGGGCCGGGAACACTCCGTCAAGGTCCCGCTCGAGGGCTACGGCGTGGTGCTCTTGCAGGGCTGACCAGCGGCGGCACGCATCTTCCCAGCTATCACGTTACATCCCGAGGCATGGACGGCATGGGTGCGGGCGAGGAGTTCACGAGGCTGGTGGACGTGATGCGCAGGCTGCGCCGGCAGTGCCCCTGGGACCGCAGCCAGAGCCACGAGACCCTCCGGGCCTACCTGCTGGAAGAAACCTACGAGGTGCTCCAGGCGCTGGACAAGCAGCGTTACGGCGAGCTGTGCGAGGAGCTGGGCGACCTGATGCTTCAGATCATCTTCCACGCGGAGATCGCCGAAGAGGCCGGCCGGTTCGACATCGAGGACGTGCTGCGGGGCATCAACGAGAAGCTGGTGCGCCGCCATCCGCACGTGTTCGGCGACAAGGAGGCCAAGACCCCCGCCGACGTGCTGCGCCGCTGGGAGAGCATCAAGAGGGGCCAGGAGAAGAAGCAGTCGTCGCTGGACGGTGTGCCGGCAGAGCTGCCCGCGCTCGTCAAGGCGGTCCGCGTGTTGAGCAAGATCCGCCAGACCGGCGTGGACCCCTTCCATGCGAAAGACGCCGTCGCGGAGGCCAGGCACTGGCTTGAGAGGCTGGCTGAGGCGGCGGAGCGCGAGGACTCCGGGGAGGCGGCCGGCGCCACAGCCATGTTGTCGCTCGCCGTGGCCGCGCTCGCGGACAGGCTTCGATTCAACCCGGAGGATGCGCTGCGCGAAGCAATCGGCCGCCTTGGGGACGCCTTCCGGCACGAGGAAAGCCGGCTGGAAGGCGAGGGACGTGCCTTTGCCGAACTCACCGACGCCGAACTTGCCCGCATCGCCGTCCGCGTGCTGGCCCGGTGCCAGGAGGGCTGAGTTGAACGCCATATTGCTGGCGGCAGGCTACGGGACGCGGCTCTATCCGCTCACCAAAGACCGCGCAAAGCCGCTGCTGCCCGTCGGGGGGCGGCCCATCATAGACTACCTGGTGGACCGGTTGGAGGCGGCCCCCGAGATCGAGCGGATGGTCCTCGTCACGAACGCCCGGTTCGCCGGCGACTTCGAGGAATGGGCGGCGGCGCGCTCGTTCCGCAAGCCTCTGCGGGTGCTGAACGACGGCTCTACCGCCAACGATAACCGCCTCGGCGCAGTGAACGACATCCAATATGCCCTGGACGAAGGAGGGATAGCCGGTCAGGACGCCTACGTGGTCGCCACGGATAATCTTCCGCGCTTCGACCTGCGCGACATTATCGCGCTCTCCAGGCAGAAGAGCGCGAGCGCCGTCTTTGCCTGTCGCGTGGCGGACCGAGAGCGGCTCAAGCGAATGGGCGTCGCGGAGCTTGACGCCGAAGGGCGCATCGTCGGGTTCGAGGAGAAACCCGAGCGCCCGAAGGGCGGGTTCCGCGTGCCGCCGTTTTACGTCTATCCTGCCGGCGTGACCGCAGCAGTGAGCGTGTATCTGGCCGAAGGCAACAACCCCGATGCGCCCGGCCATTTCCTGGCGTGGCTGGTGCAGCGTCGAAAGGTCTATGCGCTGCGCCGCGACGAGGGCACCTACGAGATCGGAACCCTGGAGAGCTACCGCGCCGTCTGCGCCGAGTTCGAGGGCGGGGATAGGGCCGAAGCGCAGGGCGATTCACTTGACGACCGGGAGCCGTTGTCGTAACTTGGCGCTTCCCTTTTGTGCAGGCGTTTCCCGTCTTGCCGACCTTCGTTTTCCGCGTTTCCCCGGGGAGGAACTGATGCTAAGGACCAGCAGGGAACTGAGGGCCGTTCTCGAGGCGACCTATCCGTTCGACGGCGATGGCGAACTGCTCCCGCTCGAGAGCAGGTGCACGATGCTGGCGTCCAACGCCAACTTCGACCTGCCCATCCAACTGCGGGGCTTCGCCATGGCTTCGGCCGCGCTCGACGGCAGCCCCCAGATCATCCAGATCAGCTACACGGCAGCCGATCAGACCGGCAGCCATCCCAGCAAGCTCCCGCCCATCGAGGGCGTCGAGCGGGATGCGGAGACCAGGCCGGCCGCCGTCGGCGCCCAGAGGGCCCACCAGATGCTGGAGTGGTACACCGAGGACTACTCGGCCGACCTGGTGTGGATGAGCCTCGATCACTACACCTCGCCCAAGTTCAGCGTCGAGAAGTACGGCGAGCGGCGCGGCACGGGCGGCATCTACGAGCCGATAGCCAGGCGCCTGCTCGAGGACGCCATCGAATCCATCGGGCTGGAGGTGAGCAAGGAGGAGTTCGAGGCCTACGTCAACTACCTGACCGGCGAGGAGTTCGGAGAGTATGCCCGTGACTTCTTCGGTTCGGTGGCGCTGGGCGATCCCGCCTGGGCGATGGTTGATACGGGCGACACACCGGCCGCCGTCAACCTGGCCAGCAC
>JAUVVP010000110.1 GCA_030604585.1 Planctomycetota bacterium
ACCGGCCAGGCCGGCAACCTGGCGCGCACCAGGATCGAGAACCGCGGGCAAGCGCCCGTCCTGGCCGAGCCGGTGGTGGGCAGCATCACCATGAAGACGAGCAAGCCGGCCCTGGTGATGTACCCGATCATGGTGGACGGCAGGCGCGGCCCGGCCGTGCGCCTTCCGGTCAGCGGCGGCGTCGCGCGCATTGAACTCAGAGCCGCCTACAGGACCGTGTTCTACGAGATCGTGGCGACCGAATGAGTTCGCCAACCGCCGCACCGCCGCCCGGGCCATCGTGCCCCCGGGCCCGAGCAGCGCGTCAGGCGAGTTCCCGCCTGGCGGCTTCGTAGATGTCGTCCAGCTCCCGCTTGACGTCAGCGTCCGGCGAGAAATCGTAGCTCTCCGACAGACGACGCAGGCGGCGCAGCATCTTGTCCTTGACGCGCAGCCTCTCGCCGGCGGCCCACTGTTCGGGCGACAGGTTCTCGAACAGGTCGGAGGTCCACTGGTTGCGGCAGTTCCGGACGGTTGTCTCGTGCATGATGAAACCGCCCGCCGGGCCGACCTCTTTCAGGGCGTCGAAGGCCAGGGCTTCCTCGTCGAATGCGACGCCGCGCACGAGCCATTTCAGGTAGTTGACGATCTCCACGTCTACGAGCAACTGCTCGGCGCTGAAGATCTTGTCAATGCCCAGCATGCCGCCGAAGGTGAAGCGGCGCGCCCCGTTCAGCGCAGCGGCCGTGCCGAAGGCCGCCCGCTGGGAGACGGCGTGCGCGTCGGGGAACAGGGCGTTGGTGTGGAACGCTTTGCAGCTCCAGTCCGGATGTCCGTAGTAGCGGTTGATCTGCGAGCCGATCAACTGGCTCAGGATGTGCTCGGGCGTCCCGTAGGCTATCGTGCCGTACTTCATGTCGAAGGGGTAGATGTCGAACTTGAAGCTGAGTTCGGCCTCGACCCCCATGAGCTTGAAGACGCTCACCGTCGCCAGCACGGTGGCCACGTGCTCCATGAAAGCGCCGGGCAGGAAGATCGGCGTCGTCGCGCCGACCAGCGGCATCCCCGTGATCATGATCGGGAAGGCCATGCCGCGCTTGAGGAACTCCAGCGCCATCGCTATCCCGTTGCCCTCGATGCGCAGGGGGCTCAGGACGAAGACGGGCAGGTAGAAGGGCTTTCCGGCGGCCTGCGCCATCCGATAGACGTACTGGCCCGCCTCGACGGAGGTGAAATCGCCGGTGCCGCACGTGCGGCAGTACTCGCAGCCGATCTTGTAGGCCAGGATCTCGCGCAGGCGCACGGGCGCGTCCTGCGGCAGGCCCGGCGTGCCCCCGCAGACTCCCTCGCCGTGCAGGGCGTCCACAAGCTTCGCCGTCTCGATGCAGTCCCGGGTGCTCATCGGCCGCAGCTCGTCCGTGAACGGGTCCAGGACCTGGAAGGCGTAGCCGCTGAGGATGTCAATGGCGAACTCGTCGGGCGGCTCGGCCGGGTCCCCGGCCCTGGACCTGTACTGCGCCGCGAAGCCGTCCACCAGTTCGGCGTCGAGCTGTACCCTCGTGCCGTTGACGCGCACCCCCGGTCGCCCCGTGACGCTCTGCAGCATCTCGGCGTGGGTGATGTCTACGCCGATCTCTTCGATGACCCGCAGAGCAGTCTGATGGATCTGGTCGAGCTGTTCCGGAGTCAGTCCGCCGGCGATGTGGTAGCTTACGGTGTCCATTCTCAGTTGCTCCCAACATCGGCATGCGCGGGCGGCTCGCCAACCGCCCTTGCGGCTTCAGGTCTGCTGCCACCGGATGACCGTCATGCTGAACGGCCTGAGCTGAAGCACGGCGCCGCCGGCGAAGTCCGGCAGCGCGCGCTGGAGCACTTCGACCTCCGGCTCGTGTTCGGGCTCGTTGTTGGCGTCTATCCTGTCGGCGGCCAGCACCCACTGGACGGCGCTCCCAGGCGTTACCGGTCCGGGCAGCTCGACCTTCACCGGCAGCGCGTCCGTGCGGTGGAGGTTGATCAGGATCAGGCCCCGGTTCCTGCCGTCACGCGTGGCGTAGGCATGGACGTAAGGGACCTGGATGTCGTCCTTCTGGTTCCCGTCGTATCGGGCCGTGCAGGTCCAGTTAGGGTCGGCGCCCGACGTGCCCGCCTCGACCAGGTCACCGAACAGCACCTTGTTGGCGAGCATCCCCGCCAGGAAGGTGGGGCGATAACGCTCCTGGCCGCGCTTCATGTTCAGGGCTGTGCCCCACAGGCGCACGGTCTCGCCGCTCCCGATGCGGTAGCCGAACTGCGCCAGGCTGAACAGGTTCTGCACGCGCACCTTCTGTTCGCGGAGCATCAGGAGCATCCAGTTGGCCACGTTGATGCCGCCGCCGATGCCGGTGACGATGCGGTTGCGCGGCTCAGCCGGCGCGTCGCCGCCGGTGATGTGGTGGTTGACCTCGTAGATGGAAAGCTCGTGGCCGAACTGCTCGGTCACCAGCCGGTAGTTCTCCGCCATGTAGCCCCGGTGGGCCTGATACCACGGGTAGCCGAAGACCCAGGAGAAGAGCCCTTCGTCGTCCATCGCGGCCTGCTCGTTGCTCATCTCGTGGACGACGTAAGGGGCGACGCCGAACCCGTCGGCCGCGGGCGTGCCGCGGGCTATGCCCTCGTTGCGGCCGGCCCACGCGGCCTGGCCTGCCGCCTGAAAGACGATCTTATCGCTGTAGTAGGGCGACGCCTTGCCCGCCGCAAAGAGGTCATTCCAGTACTCGCCCTTGGCGCTGTAGCCGCCGAACAGGTAGGCCGGGGCGTAGTTCCACGCCTCGTTGCCCATCTCGACGTGGATGCTCTCGAAGACCTCGGTCCAGGGGGTCGGGTGGCCCCGGCCGGCGCGCACCTTCCCGTAAGGGGTGTCCGGCGGCCCCGCCAGGTACTCGATGAAGTGCTCCATCTCCGCCACGGTCAGCGTGCCGGGCAGGCAGTACCAGGGGTCGGTGCCGACCTCCTCGCACAGCTCCAGGAACTCGTGCAGGCCGTATGCGTGGTAGAGGGCGCGGCCGCGCTGTTCGGGATGCGAGGGCCACGTGCCGTCCGGCGGGGGGAACCAGCGCGAGCAGGCATAGGCCATCCGGGAAGCGCGCGGCTCCAGCACGTTGTCCAGCGTGCTGCCGCCCATCTGCAGGTGGCGGAGCACGCCGGGGTTGAACTTCTTCAGCGTGGCGATGAGGGGGTCGCGAAAGGCCGTCGGGTTCCGGTCGCCGTCCTGGATGAAGGACAGCTCGTCCAGCAGGACCTTGCCGTCCGTCACCTCGAAGCCGACGCTCAGGTTGTCGGTAGCGTAGTCTTCAAGCTCGAAGACGAGTTCATGGTGCTTCCAGTCCTCGGTCAGGCCGACGTCCTGCTGCTTCAGGCCCTCTGCCGCCCTCCTGGCCCAGCCGCCGACATATGCCTTGAGAGCACCGGTGCCCCTGGCCCAGAAGCGCAGCCGCCACGTGCCGTCCACTATCGCGTACCGGCGGTCAACACCCGGAGCAAGCAGGGAGGCGAAGCCTGCCGCCGGCGCCGTCAGCTCCGCGACCACGCGTCCTCGACTGCCCGGCGGCACGTCCCCGGCGATGGTCTTCACCGTGGCACCGCCTTCGGTGAAGACCCAGAAGCTCCCGCCGTGCTGGCCGATGTAACCGACGTTGGGCTCGATCCGCTCGAAGAAGATGCCGTCGTTCTCGCCCGGCTCGGGCCCGTCCTCGTCGAAGATGTAGCGGGTCAGCTCGTCCTTGTCGGGGCGCTTGACGAAACGCTCCCTCCTCACGTCAATGATGCGGCCTTTGACGTTCTTGCGCGGCCCCGTCACGAACCAATAGGTGGCGCCCTTGAAGATGTCCTCCCACTGCGCCACTTCCCACCAGTCGAAGAAGGAGCGCGCGTCCCCGCCCGGGCCGAAGCTGAGGCTGCGGTAGATGACGCCCTCGAATCCGCCGTGCGGTATCCGTTCCTTCCTCAGGACGGCGCCGCTGTAATGGGCATCGCCGCCGAGGTTGATGCCGAAGCGTCTGACCTTCGGGACAATGACCTCATCGCTGACTGTGACGACCGTCACGTCGCCCGCGGCATCCTGTGCGGACGTCGCCTGCCGGCCGACGAGCAGCAAAAGGACGAGCGCCGCAACCGCCAACGTCTTCGGATTCATTTCTCTGCTCCTCACGGGATTCATCTCGCCGCCAGGTAGCCCCACACGTAGGCGTTGCGCGCCATCGGCGTCTGGACCGTGTACTCGCACATGGGCGGATACCAGAACACGTCCCAGTAGGCCTCCAGCGTCGGCCACTGCTGAACCGGCGGGTAGCAGTACACGGCGACGATCTTCTGCGCCCAGTAGTCCTCGTGGCTCTCCACGTCAATCGGCCCCCCCACCGTCAGGCCGGGCGGCGGGGGCTGATGGGTGATGCGGGAATCAATGTGCAGCGGATGCTGCGGGCTCTGGTGGCCCAGTCCCGTGGTGTAGCACATGTTGACCGGGTTGGCTCCCGCGCCGGCCTGGCAGGCGAGGACGGCGGCGCGCAGGTACCTGGCGTCGCCCGTGAGCACGTGGGCGCGCACGAGCGTGACGGCGTCGGGCGCGCTGAAGACGCCCCACGCGGCGGGCTGCCACTCGTACTTGGCCCAGCGGAACCCCGTCCTCTCGCAACTGGCCGCCCGGGCGTCCGCCTCCCGCAGCAGGGCGGCGCGGCAGTTCGCCTGCACCGGCCGGTCCGTTCCCGGACGGTCCGTGCGCGCGTAAACCCACGCCGCCTCGCGCTGCTCGTGGTCCCGCCACACGAACAGGTCGGCTTCGGGGTCCTTGAAGACCGTTGTGGCCAGGAAGAGTTCGTGCCATTCGGGATCGCCCGTGAGGCGGAACATCTCGGCGGCGGCCAGGTTCCGGTCGTCGTTGACGGCGTGGGGATAGTCCTCGCCGCCGTCGAAATGGTCCTCCGCCCAGCGCATCGCCCGCAGGGCGCTCTCGCGGTAGACCTCCGCCAGCTCGGCGTCCCGCGATTCGAGCCAGAGGGCCGTCCTGGCCGCCACGCCCGCGTAGACGTGACTCGACCAGACGCCCGGCGCGTAGGCCATAATGGTCAGCGACTCCTGCCAGCTCGCCTCCCCCTGGCGCGGATGCTCCTCGGATTCGACGCCGCCGCGGATGCCTCCCTCCGGCGTCTGCATCCGCCGGTAGCAATCGAGGTTGAAGAGCGCTTCGCTGACGACATCCGGCAGCCCGTCATCCGATTCGGGGATGTTGAGCGACAGCCCGGCGAAGTAGTCGGGGAACAGCTCCGCCAGGTCGACCAGGTATCGCGACACGACCAGGTGCTGGATGCGGCGGTCCCAGTCGCCGGCGTCCATGTAGCCGCCCCAGGCGTTCGGGACGATCTCATTCGTCTTGCCCTTGACCAGGTTGCCGAAGTTGTCCTTGTCCGTCCCTTTGGCGTTCAGGCCGTTGCCGCTGTCCATCAGCGGGCAGGTGGAGTGGTAGACCTTCACCCCATCGTCGGGATGGAAGCATCGCGGTCGCTTGTAGTCCGTGTAGGGCGGCCCCAGTTCGATGCCGCTGCGCTGGTGGTAGAAACCGCGCGCCGAGACCGTGAACGCCTCCCGCCAGGCCCCTTCGCCTATCTCGAACGGGTAGGAGCAGCCAATGCCCTCGACGTAGACGCGGTAGGCCCCCGGCTCGCTGACGGCCGTGAAGTCCATCTCGTAGACGTCCGCGCCGCTGTAGTTCTTCTCATAGGCGTCCTCGGTCCTGTCGTCGGCGGCCTTCGACAGCCTCACCTTGCCGGAGAAGACCGAGCGGCCGCTACCGTCCTCCAGGACGTGAAATGCCAGGCCCGAACCGTAGGTTATCGCACCGCCGCTGCCCATCCAGCATGACAGAAAGGCCACCTTGGCCGGGTCGTCCGGCCGGAACCCGAGGTGGCTGACGTGCACCGCCTCGCTGCGCATGGCGCTCGGCTCGTAGAGGAAAGCCCGGTCCTCCAGGTTGCCGCCGTCGAACTGAAGCGCATAGCGGCGGCCGGGCTTCAGGGGCGTCGGCAGTTGCAGGTAGAGCACGTGCCTGACGGGGGCGAGATAGGGCCAGCCCGCGTGTCGCGCAAAGTCGGACGGCTTGCTCTTGCGGTAGACGGCGACGGGCGCTGCACCCTCGGCGTAATCCGGGTCGTCCGGTGATCGGAGCGTGTAGCTCTTCGGTCGGTCCGCCCAGGCTGCATCCAGCTCCTCGCCCACCACGCGGTCCGGCGTGTAGATGATCTTGCCTTCGTGGCCGACCAGCCAGCCGACGAGCCGGCCGTCGCGCATGACCGCGCGATGGTGCCCTTGGTCCGGGACTTCATCCGCTGCCTGCCGCTCGTACGGCGCCTGAGTACCGTACTCCGCCCGGCCGGCCTGCACCGTGATCCCGATGATGTCCGGCGCCACCGCGCCCACGTGCACCACCCGCGGCGCTTCTGCCGCGCTGATGGTCGCAAAGCCGACTGCCGATAGTAGCGCCAGGCATGCCATCGCGTTCATCGCTTCGTTCCTCCGACGCTGCGTGGATGAATTCCAGGAAGTGTGGCCGGCGCATTATACCGCCGGGCCGATGCGCTCAAAAGGGCCGCCGTCCGCCGCCGCTTCTCTGTGTGGGG
>JAUVVP010000147.1 GCA_030604585.1 Planctomycetota bacterium
AATTGCAGCACCATCCAGATGGTCATGGCGCTGGCGCCGCTGCACCGGGCGGCCGGGCTGAAGCGGGTCGTCGTCAGTACCTACCAGTCGGTCAGCGGCACCGGCCGGGCCGGCGTCCGCGCCCTGAGGGGGCAAAGGCAGGTCGCCGCGCACGGCGGGCAGGCCGACCCTGGCCCCTATCCGCACCCGATCTACAACAGCGCCATCCCGCAGATCGGGAGTCTGAAGGAGGAGTGGCCCGGCTATTACAGCGAAGAAGTGAAGATGATCGAGGAGACGCGGAAGATACTGGACTGCCCGGGCCTGCCGGTTACCGCCACCTGTGTGCGCGTGCCCGTCGAGGTCGGGCACAGCGAGGCCATCAACGCCGAGTTCGAGCGCCCGGTGTCGGTCGAGGAGGCCAGGGAGCTGCTCTCTCGCTTTGAAGGCGTCGTGGTGGTGGACGAGTCCGAGCGGTCCCGCTACCCGCTGGCGGCCGATGCCGCCGGCAAGGACGCCGTCTACGTCGGCCGCATCCGCCAGGACCCCTCGAACCCGAACGCGCTGGACCTGTGGTGCGTCTCGGACAACCTGCGGAAAGGGGCCGCCCTAAATGCCGTGCAGATTGCCGAGAAGGCGATCGAGATGGGCCTGCTCTGAGGCCCGGGCCGGGCCGCCGGGCTGCAACCACCAACTGCGAGAGTCTGCGGCGGCCGGCCAACCCTCTTCTTCAGGAGCGCCTCGGGCTGCCCCGCCCGGGCCGACGTGAACTGAGACACTCAACCAGCGCGGGGACCCGCTGGGCAGCCCCCAGGAGAAGCGACCGGATGCCAGAGCGTGCCGACCGCCCGCAAGAGGTACAGACGGTGATCGAACTGCCGCACGATCTGGCGCCCTCCCCCGAATGGACCAGCGAGAAGCTCCTGGTCTTCGACGCCGTCAACGGGGGGCCCTACATGGCCGACGTCGTCGGCCATTTCGCTGACGCTGAGCGGGAGATGACCATCCGCCTGGGCCTCTTCCCCGGTCTGGCGACGCGCGTCGTGCTGCCGTTGAGTTACCTCGATTCGGAGCGCGTCATCCCGGGGCGGACCCCGCATCGCTTCAAGTGCGTCTGCTCGGGCGGCCCGGTGGACCCGAGCAAGCTGACGCAGGCGAAGCTGTCCGGGCAGACGGCCGGCGGCAGGGCGGCGATCAGCATCTCAGAGCCGCAACTGACCGCCGCCTGGCCTCAGGAATGGCCCCGGGCCGAGGCGCCCCTCGTGGACGACCTGCACCAGTGGGCGCAGCGCGAGTGGCCGGGCAAGACCCCTTCCCTGGAGGCCATCCGGGGCCGCATCACCGAGGAACTGCTCTCCAGCGCCTCGGGCCTCTCGGGGGAGCTGGACCGGTGGGGCGGATGGGCGGGCATCCAGTTCAGGGCCACGGGCTACTTCCGCACCGACCGCGACCGCGACCGCTGGTGGCTGGTGGACCCCGACGGGCATCCTTTCTACAGCATCGGGGTTGACTGCGTGCGCCCCAACAGCGTGGCCGAGACATCCGGCAACGAGGACCTCTTCGCCGACCTGCCGCCCAGGGACGGGCCGTACGGCCACCTGTGGGGCGGCCCAGGCGAACGCGAGAAGACCCTGTTCGACGCGATGCGCCACAACCTGGTGCGTGCCCTCGGCGAGCGCTGGTTCGAGCAGTGGACGGAGCTGTGCAGCCGGCGGCTGCGGAGCTGGGGGTTCAACACCGTGGGGAACTGGTCCGACATCCGGTTCTGCCGCTTCGCCGGGCTGCCCTACGTCTGGCAACTGAGGGACTTCCCGACCACTGAGAAGACGATCTTCCGCGGCTTCCCGGACGTTTTCTCGGACGAATACGTGCGCAGCAGCCGGCGTTTCGCCGAGCAACTGGCGGACTTCCGCGAGGACCGCGGCCTGGTCGGCTACTTCCTGCGCAACGAGCCGCACTGGGCCTTCGGCGACTACAACCTGGTGGAACGCATGCTGGTCCAGGGCCAGCCCTCTGCCTGCCGGGAGAGGCTCGTGGAATGGCTCAAGGAGCTCTACGGCCGGATAGGTGCGCTCAACAGGGCCTGGGGCAGCAATTTCCCCGGTTTCGACGTGCTGGCGGTCAGGCCGCTGCCGGAGGACGAGCTGGCCTCCGATGCCGCGCGCGCCGACCTGAAGGCATTCAACCGCATGATGATCGACCGCTACGTCCGCATCCCGAGCGAAGAGTGCAAGAAAGTGGACCCGAACCACCTGAACCTCGGGGTGCGCTATGCATGGATCGCGCACGATGACTTGCTGGCCGGCGCGGACGCCTTCGACGTGTTCAGCATCAACGGATACCGCGACCAGCCGCAGGCGGACGTGATCGCCCGCTGCGCGGAGGCGGCCGGCGCGCCCGTGCTCATCGGCGAGTTCCACACCGGCGCCCTGGACCGCGGGCTGCCGGACGGCGGACTGCGGGTGGTCCACACGCAACAGGACCGCGCCGACTGCTACCGCTACTACGTCGAACAGGGGGCCGCTATCCCCGAGCTGGTCGGCGCCCATTACTTCCAGTGGAACGACCAGCATGCGGTGGGACGACACGACGGCGAGAACTGGCAGATCGGCGTCGTTGACATCTGCCAGCAGCCCTACGAGGACTTCGTCTCGGGGGCCAGACGAAGCCATGCGCGCATCTACAGGGTGGCCCTGGGCGAGCTGCGGCCCTTAGACCGATTGCCCGCGGAGATACGGGTCACGTGAGGGTCGGCCCGGCCCGTGCGGCGGCGCTGCCTCTGGCAGGAGGATGGGCTTGTGAGCGTGCTTGAAGACAGGGTTCTCGGATGCCTGGCGGCCAGCCAGATAGGCTCGGCCATGGGGGCTCCCGTCGAGGGATGGGACTGGCGACGGGTGGAGGAGCGACACGGCTTTCTGGACCGGCTGCTGCCCTACGAGCACTATGGCAACGGATGGCAGCGCCAGCCGGGCACAACCGAGGACGGCATCGAGCGGCAGCGGGTGTTCCTGAGGGCCATCCGCCGCGCCGGCGGGCGCATCGGACCCGACGACGTGGCGGCCGTCTGGCGCGAGGAGGTGGACCCCGAGCACGCCTCCTGGTGCATGGAGCCCTTCGACCGCCACCTCATCAAGCTGGCCCGCGCCGGAGTGCCCGCATCCCGGCTCGGCAGCTTCAGCCCCTACACCAACCTGGTCTCGCTTGCGCGCTCCTGTCACCCGATCGGCCTCATCAACGCGCTGAACCCGCAGCAGGCATGGGAAGACGTGCACCACGTCGGGCTGGTGCTCCAGGCGCCGGCCGGCGCGGGGATGGACTGGGCGGGCCTGGTGGCCGCCGTCATCGCCGCCGCCTGCGAGCCCGACGCCGTCTTTGAGGCCGCCGTGGAGGCGGGCCTCTCGCTGGTAAGCGACGAGATCCGCCGGGAGGTCGAACGCGCCGTCGAGATAGCCGACCGGGCCCGGGAGCCGCTTGCCATGCGCGAGGAGTTTGCCGCTCACTACTCCGGCACGGGCATCGTCTACGCCATGAGCCATGCGAACGAGATAGTCGCCAAGGCGATGGCCGTGGTCAAGGCTACCGGCGGCAGCCCACGGCATAGCATCCTGACGGCGGTCAACTTCGGCCGGGATACCGACTGCCTGGCTGCCGTGGCCGGGGGCATCGCGGGTGCGCTCTCCGGCGCGGCGGACTTGCCCGACGAATGGATCGGGCAGGTGGACGCCGCAACGGCGGCCAACCCCCACACCTGCCTGAAGCTGACCCTGAAGGAGATGGCCGGGATCGTGACGGACGGACTCCGCAGCGAGCGGCAGCGCATGGAACAGTACTCGAAGCGGCTGGGCGAGGTGCTCTGAGGGGCACGCCCGCCAGGAGGCACCCAGATGGACGTCATGGACGGCATGCAGATCGAGGAGATCATCTGCGTCTACATGGAGTATGGCGACGATTTCCATGAGTGCGTCGAGAAGGTCGCCCGCGAGCGCGACATCCGGGCCGGGGCGATACTGAGCGGCGTCGGCACCTTCGACAAGGCCCGCATCCACTACATCACCCACACCGAGCTGCCCTCGGACGACAAGTTCGTCGAGATCGAAGGGCCGGTGGAGCTCTGCTCCGTGGATGGGATCATCGCCGACTGCAAGCCCCACATGCACTGCACTATGGCGCTGCGCGGGGACGAGCTGTTCTCCGGGCATCTCGAGCCCGGCTGCCGCGTGCTCTACCTGGCCGAGGTCGTCATCGCCAGGTTCGCCGGCCGGCGACTCGAGCGCGACAGGCACCCCGACCTCGGCACGCCGCGGCTGAAGGCCGGATAGAGGCCGCGGCCGGCGCCTCGGCCGCACTTCCGCAGCGGCGTCTGCGCCATGTGCGCTCGGCACGGTCCGGGACGGGGCCTGCTCATGATCGTCTTCGCGGGCTGGGTGGTGGACGGCGGCCTGTTCCCGATGCGCTACATCTTCCTGGTGGCCACGGCGCCGGCTGCCCGGTGCGCTTTCGCGAAGAACGTCGTAACGGATTTGGGGGGGGCCGTGTAGGCCAGCGAACCCCCTCGCATGGCGACCTCGGCGAGCGGCTCAAACTGCTCCGAGGGCGTGGTCCGGCGGGCGCAGAATGGCCCTTCGGCCCCGCGGACCGCGATGCGAAGCGCTTCCGCCTCCCGCGCGGCGTTGATGACCACCAGCGCAGCGCCCCCGCCCGAGCCGTTGTCCGCAAAGGCCAGCAGCCTCACGTCGTCCCCGTCGCCTTCGACCTGGGCCACGGCCGTGCCGGGCCGGCCGGCGCGCGCGATCTGCTTGTAGCAGAAGTAGGGCTGGCGGACCTCGAGCCGCCACTGGCCGTCCACCTCGTGCACGAGCAGGGGCGGATTGGGGTTCGGGTCCCCCTCCGGCCAGTAGGGCGTCCGCTGGAGAACGGCCCAGGGGATCAGCCCGTTGAGCTTGTCGCCGTAGACCTCGTCGGCGAAGTCCATGCAGAACTCGGCCCCGCCGGTCTTCAGCCAACTGGTCGAGGTGGTCCAGGCGTGCAGCTCGGGGTTGACTTGGCGCAGCCTGTCTATGCCGTAGGGGTCGTAGACTCTGCCGAAGCCGTGGCTGGTGATGAGGCCGATGTTGGCGCGCGCGGAGGGGTCGGCCGCGATGCCGTCAGCGTAAGGGCGGAACTCGCTCCACAGGGTCGTCTCACCGGGCGCCAGCTTCAGGTCCGCCATGCCGAGCCGTTCCTTCAGCGGCCCCATCATGCCGAGGAACTCGACCACCTGCGCCACGGGCCAGTGCAGGTTGAAGTCATGCACCGGACGGTCGGGCCACCGGTCGCTTTCGCCCTCGTTGTGCAGGGAGACGGCCTCGACGGGGATGCCGGACCGCTCGCGCAGGTACTTGGCGCAGCCGAGCAGGAACGTCGCCAGCGGCTCCTTCATGGCCGGGTCGAGGTCGCGGCCGCGCACCACCTTCTGCTGTGTGGCCCATGCCGGCGGACCGTACATGGTGGCGATGAACCGAAGCTCGATCCCGTTCTGCGCGGAGCGCCTGATGCCTTCGCGCGCGAAGTGGAGCATCTGCGGCGCGTACTGCTCGAACCGGTAGGCGTCCAGGTCCAGGCTGTCGGGGCTCGGCGGCTCGTCGAGCAGGTAGGGGTTGAGGAACATCTTGACCAGCCCCGGCCGCAGCCCGTCCGGGCCGAAGACGAGGTCGAGCACCTTCTCCCTGTCGGCGTCCGCCATCAGGCTGAAGGAGCCGTAGTCCTCGTAACGGCCGTCGCGGCTGTGGGTCATCTCGACGTAGTTGACGCCGAAGCCGTCCCAGTCGCGCAGCTTGCGCCCGAAGTCCACCGACATTTCTCTCGGCGCTGCCATGCCGCTTCTCCAAGGGTAGCCCCCGGCGTCTCGCCGGGGGCAGACTCACAGGCCCAGCACGCGGGCGATGCTGCCGCCCATCACAAGGGCGCGCTCTTCCTCGCTCGCATCGCGCAGCAGCGCGCGATACCGGGCCAGCTCCACGTGCATGAGCCCGAACGGCGTGTCGCTGCCGAAGC
>JAUVVP010000300.1 GCA_030604585.1 Planctomycetota bacterium
CGGTGAAGCCATAGCTGCCAGGACGGGCATCCGCTCGTTCAAGGACGGCGAGTTGGTAATCGAGGTTGATTCTTCCGCGCTGCTGCACGAGCTGAACAGCTTCATGAAGCACCAACTCCTACAAGGGCTGCGAGAAAGCAGGGGCGGGCGCGACGTGGCGGCGCTGCGCCTGTGCCTGAGCGCTCGGAAAGCCCGTCCGGGACTCGCCGGGCCCGAGCAGGCGGAAAGCACATGAGCGCAGACGACCACACGGCGGACACCTACGAGGCCGAGGACATCCGCGTGCTCGGAGGCATCGAGCACGTGCGCCTGCGCCCGGCCATGTACATCGGCGACACCGCCGAACGCGGGTTGCACCACCTGGTCGAAGAGGTCGTGGCGAACAGCATTGACGAGGCCCTGGCCGGGCGGTGCGACAAGATACACGTGCGCATCCACGCCGACGGGAGCATCTCCGTCACCGACAACGGCGGCGGCATCCCCGTCGAGACCCACCCGGAAGTGGGCAAGTCGGCCCTCGAAGTCGTCATGACTATGCTGAACGCCGGCGCGAAGTTCGACCATAAGAGCTATAAGGTCTCCGCCGGCCTGCACGGCGTTGGCGTCTCGTGCGTCAATGCCCTCAGCGAGTGGCTGGAAGTGGAGGTGTGGCTCGGGGGGCAGGTCTACTACCAGCGCTACGAGCGCGGCGAGCCGAAGACACCCGTCGAGAACCGCGGCCGCACCGAGCGCCATGGCACGCGGGTGCGCCTGAAGCCGGACGCGCAAGTGTTCGAGACGACCAAGTTCAAGTGGGACATCATCACCCCGCGGCTGCGCGAGCTCGCCTTCCTGAACGCGGGCCTTGAGATCACCTTCTCCGACAGCGCCGCAGGCAGGGAAGAGCGCTTCCTTTACAAGGGCGGCATCAGGGAGTTCGTCGAGTACCTCAATGAGGGCAGGGACCCGCTGCACCCCGACGTGATCTGCGTTTCGTGCGAGGCCGATGGGCTCATCTGCGACATAGCGTTCCAGTACAACGCGACCTACCTCGAGAACGTGTTCTCTTTCGCCAATAACATCAACACGGCGGAAGGCGGCACGCACCTGAGCGGCCTGCGCAGCGCGCTGACCCGCACCTTCAACGTGTACGGTCGCGAGCACGGGCTGCTGAAGGATGTCGCGCCGACCGGCCAGGACTACCGGGAGGGCCTGACCGCCGTCATCAGCATCAAGCTACCGGAGCCCCAGTTCGAAGGGCAGACCAAGATGAAGCTCGGCAACCGCGAGGTGGGCGGCCTTGTCGAGCAGATGCTGAACGAACGGCTGAGGGCCTACTGCGAGGAGAACCCCGACTCGGCCAGGGCGATCGTAGCGAAGTCCGTCGAGGCGGCCCATGCCCGAGAGGCCGCCCGCAAGGCGCGCGAGCTGACCCGGCGCAAGGGAGCCCTGGCCAACACCAGCCTGCCCGGCAAGCTGCGGGACTGCTCCAGCCGCGACGTGGCCAGCACCGAACTCTTCATCGTGGAAGGCCAGAGCGCCGGGGGCACGGCGAGCATGGGGCGCGACCGGCGCTTCCAGGCCATTCTGCCGCTGCGCGGCGTCATACTGAACGTCGAGAAGGCGCGCATAGACAAGATGCTCAACAACGAGCAGATACGCGACCTGATCACCGCCCTCGGCACGGGCATCGGCCAGGACGACTTCAACCCCTCGAAGCTCCGCTACGGCAAGGTCATCATCATGACCGATGCCGACATTGACGGCGCGCACATCCGCACCTTGCTGCTCACGTTCTTCTTTCGCCAGATGCAGGCCCTCATCGAGCAGGGGAAGATCCACATCGCCAAGCCACCCCTTTACAAGGTCACTCGCAAGGGAAAGAAACAGTACGTCCACGACGAGCGGGCGCTGCTGAAGGCGCTGCTCGAGCTGGGAGTTGCCGACGCTACGCTCCGGTTCAGCCTGGACGGTGAGGGCGAGGGCCGGCTCGATCAAGAGAGCTTCTCGGCCCTGGTCGAGCTGCTCGGCGAACTCGAGGTGCTCATCCGGCGCATAGAGGCGCAGGGCATGACGTTCCGCCGCTACCTGGAGCAGAGGCGGCGGGACGACGGCGGGCGCTTCCCCCTCTACCGGGTCATCCACACCGACGGGGCGGGCGAGGAACGCGAACACCTGTTCCACAGCGAGGAAGAGTACGACGCCTTTGTGCTCCGGTTGCACGAGCGGCTCGAGAAGGAGGGCCGCGAGCTTCGAATGGTCGAAGGGGAGAACGGGGCGGCGCTCGAGCCCGGCAGCGGGTGGGATATCCTTCGGCCCGTCAGGTTCGATGAGGCGGCCCCGGTTGCCGACGTGGCGGACAGGATCGAGGCGCTGGGCCTGCCGATCCGATATCTGTCCAGTCAGGAGGAGGGTGCCCGGACGCGCTTCGCCATCCAGACCAACGGCACCGAAGTGAAGGTCCCGTCGCTGCTGGGGATCATACCCGCCGTGCAGGACCTGGGCCGGGTAGGGCTTCAGATCCAGCGCTACAAGGGGCTGGGCGAGATGGACGCCGGCGAGCTGGCCGAGACCACCCTCATGCCCGGCACGCGCAAGATCGTCCTGGTCACCATCGGCGACGCCGTACGGGCCGACAACTACTTCAGCATCCTCGCCGGCAAGGACGTGAAGCGCAGGCGCGAGTTCATCGAACGGCATGCCCCCGAGGTCAGGAATCTGGATGTCTGAAGGCGCGCCGGGCCTTCGGAGCCGGGCGGCGGTCGAACCTTCCCATGGCCAAACTCGATGACCAGGTCGAATGCCCCTACTGCGGCGCCGTGTTCGAGGTCCCGCAGGGCGGCGCGGCCGGGGAGCGGACTTGTCCCGTCTGCCGCGCGTCTGTAGCGATATCGGCTCAGGAGCCGTCGGGCACCGCGCCCGAGAGGGCGCTGGAAGAGCCGTGGGAGCCTGCGGCGCCGGCGGGATTTGGCGCTGACGAGTCGGCCCCTGCGTTGGTCTGCTGCGTCCGCGAGGAAAAGGTCAATGTGTTCGACGCGGGGCCCCTCGTCGAGGAGTTCAGCGGGCTGACTGCCCGTGACGCCCGCAGGCGCGTCGTGCAGGGCAAGGGCATCCTGCTCGAGGACGTGAGCCTGGCCGTCGCCCGGACCGTCGTGGAAGGCCTCGGCGCGCGGGGCATCCAGGCGTTCGCGCTGCCGGCCGCCGCCGTTCCGGCCGTCGAACGGGCGCTTTCGCTCGTGCGCGTCTACGGTGCGGATGAGCGGGCGCTTCACATCCAGACCGATGCACAGGGTACGGTTGAGTCGGTGCCCTGGGCGAAGCTTGTGGCCGGCACCTGCGTGCGGCCCGCATCGCTGCGGGCGGCAGGCATGGAACTGGAGGCGGCGGACACTTCTGTGCCCGTGGTGACCGCGGGACTGGGCTTCGGGCTGCTGAGGCGCCGGCGATACAGGCGCAAGCCGCGTCGGCCCGCGCTGGAGGCGAAGGTCGTCCTGGTGCTCAGGGGCCGGGCGGGCAGGGCCTACCTGCTTCCGTTCGCCGAGGGCCAGGTGCGCTACGCGTACCTGGGGGAGCGCATGCTGCCCAGCCAGGAGCAGAACCTGTCGCTGCTGCTCGGCGACGTGCTGGACTGGTGCGGGGAGGCGTTCTTCCCCGCCGGCTTCCGGGCCGCGGCAAGGGGCGACATGGCCAGCGCCACGAAGGTGCTGGGCAAGGTGGAGTACGACAATTACTTGCGCTGGACCATCTGCTGCGCGGTCGTGCGGGGGCTCTTTAGCGGGAGCTGAAGCCCGCCGCCGGCACGGCATTGGCTGAAGAACGGCAGGTTGACATGAGCCAGGAAACATACGAAGTCGAAGAGCTCCTCATCGAAGAGGAGATGAAGGACGCCTACCTGACGTTCGCGATGAGCGTCATCATCAGCCGCGCCCTCCCGGACGTGCGGGACGGGCTCAAGCCGGTCCAGCGGCGCATACTGGTCAGCATGGACGAGCTGAACCTCGGCCCCCGGTCCAAGACCAGGAAGTGCGGGAAGATCGTCGGGGACGTCCACGGCAACTACCACCCCCACGGCGAGCAGGCCATCTACGACACCCTGGTGCGGATGGCTCAGCCCTTCACCCTCCGCTACCCCCTGGTGAGC
>JAUVVP010000249.1 GCA_030604585.1 Planctomycetota bacterium
CTCCAGTCCACGGTGTGGGCCACGTCATGCCTGCCGCAGAACGACTCCGAAACGTAAAGGCGGTCGTCGGGCAGGCGGCCTTTCCGGCCGGCAAGCAGCGGGGCGAAGCTGGCCCCCTCACAGCCGCCCTCAGGCAGCCGGGCGCCCAGTAGCTCCGCCAGGGTGGGCAGGAGGTCGATAAGGCCGACCTGCCCCGCTATCCGGCGGCCCGTCTGCCGGCCCGGCAGTCGGATCAGCAGAGGCACGCGCAACTGCTCGTTGTAGTGGGAGGCGAGATGAAGAAATCGCCCGTGCTCCAAGAACTGTTCGCCATGGTCTGACGTGACGACCACGAGCGATGAGTCCAGCCAGCCCCGCTCACGGAGTGTCTCGAACAGCCGTCCGAGCATGGAGTCCACGTGATGCACTTCGGCGTCGTAAAGGGCGATCAGGTCCCCGACCACGTCCGGATCGACGCGCCTGGCTCTGCCCTGATTGACGGCGGAGGCGACGCGCCGCACGTAGAGGGCGCGCCGTTGCGATATGAGGCGGCCGTTCGCCGCGTTCTGGCTGTGCGGGGGCGGGCAGTACGGTTCGTGGACGGTCATCGCATGGACCCAGAGGAAGAACGGCTCGCGCCGGTTCCGCCCGACCCATTCGAATAGCGCCTGCCAGAAATGCCCCTCACGGTTCAGCTTGAAGCGGATGCGATTCGAATGCCACATCTTTTCGAGCACGGGGCGCCACAGCCGGCCGACGCGTTCGGCGCCGCGCTCGAACCACGGCAGCGCATGGGCCAGTCGCGCGAGCCCGTCCAGGGACCTCTGGCTCAGTCCCCGCCAGCAGGGCACTTTGCGTCCGATGCGCTCCTGTTGCTTGAAGTGTCGGAGCGCGCTGGGGGCCGGCTGGTACTCCAGGAAGTCCTCCAGCTCGTCGAACCCTCTGCCGTAGCCGAAATAGGGGCTCAGGTAGGCGTTGCCGGCGTTAAAGCCTTGCGTCCGATAGCCTTGCTCCCGCATCAGTTCGGCCAGCGTCAGGGGCGCGTCCAGCACGCCGAAGGAACGGCTCTTGAACGGCATCCGCGAAGCCATGATCCCGGGAAACGAGAATGCCGTGCTCGGCCCGTTCGCCCAGACGTTCTCCAGCACGCACGCGGAGGCAGCAAAGGCGTCGAGATGAGGGGACGTCTCCTTCTCGTAGCCGTAACAGCGCAGATGGTCCGGGCGAAGGCAGTCCACGGTGATGAGGATCACGTTGGGCTTGCGGCCGAATGTGGATGGGCTGTTCACTCTCACCGGTTCACACGCCCCATCGGCATGAGGTGGATATCCTTACCGCGGCACCGCTCAGGCCGGCCGGTTGGATCTGTACCACTCGATGGTCTCTTTCAGTCCATCCTCCAGGCCGGTCGGGGCTGTCCAGTCGAGCGCCTCTGCCATCCGGGAGACGTCCAGCACCTTTTTCATGGCCCCGTCGGGCTTCGAGGCGTCCCAGCATATCTCGCCGCGGAAGTCCGTGAGACGGCCTGTCAGCTCGGCCAGTTCCCTGATTGACGTCCCGATGCCGGTCCCGATGTTCAGCGGCTCGGGGTCGTCGTAGCGCCCGGCCGCGCGCAGGACGGCCTCGGCGCCGTCGCGGGCGTAAAGGAACTCCCGGATGGGCGCCCCGGTGCCCCAACACTCCACCTGCGGGCTGCCCGCCTCGGCCGCTTCGACAAACTTGCGTATCAGAGCGGCCACCACGTGGCTTTCCTCGGGATCGAACTTGTCGTGGGGGCCGTAAAGGTTGGTGAGCAGGAGGAATATCGAGTTCAGCCCGTACTGTTCGTGGTAAGCCTTCGCGGCCAGGTAGAGGGCACGCTTCGAGAACCCGTAGCATTCCACGCTCGGGTGCATCGGCCCGGCGAGGAACGCCTCTTCCTTCAGCATGCCCGTTACGTCGCCCGGATACGCGCAAGCCGAACCGATCATGACCAGCTTTTCCACGCCGTGCTGCCGGCAGGCTTCTGCTACGTTGCAGCTCATCAGAAGGTTGTTGCGGAGGATATCGGCCGGGTAGAGGCGGTTGTAGCCGATGCCTCCGACGTCGGCGGCGGCGTGGACCACGAGCTGCGGTCCCGCAGTCGCGGGAGCGCCGAACGCTTCTTCCGTCTGCTCCCAGCGGGCCAGGTCGCAGTCGGCGTGGCGGGGAGCGCAGACCTGGGCCCCGGCCTGCTCGAAGCGCCGGACCAGGTGCGTGCCGAAAAAGCCGCCGCCCCCCGTCACCAGCACCCGCTTTCCCGCCATCTGCATGGGGCTCAATCCCTCATCTCTGAACGTTCGCGTAAGGATTGCGCACGGTGATCATCGCGTAGCCGCCGACAAGCTCATCGATTCCCTCGTCGAGACCTATGGCGGGCTCGAATCCGGCCTTGCGTATCTTTGCGTAGCTGACGGCGTAGTCTCTTCTGTCGGGGTCGGCGCCGATGTCGGCGAAGTATATCTGGTAGTCGACCTTTCTCTGGATCGCCCGGGCCACCTCCTCTTTGGTGTAGTTCAGCCCCTCGCTTCCCACGTTGTAGACCTCGTCTTTCATGGCCTCGAAGTGCTCGATGGCGTGGATGAGGGAGGCCGCCATGTCGCGCACGTGGATGAAGGTCCGGCGGAAATGCCTTTCATAAAGGAGCAGGAAGCCGTTCTTCACGGCCTGGAACACAAAGTCGTTGACCATCAGGTCCAGCCGAACCCTGGGCGAAAGCCCGAAAGCCGTCGCGAACCGGTAATCCACCACGTTGCCCCCTTGCACCAGCAGGCTTTCTGCGGCGGCCTTGGTCTCGGCGTAAACTGAGAGGGGATTCAGCGGCGTCTCCTCGGTGCAAAGGCCCTCGACGGCTCCGTAGTTGCTGCCCGTCGAGGCAAACACCAGGCCCTGGCTGCTGCTGCGCGCCTCGTTAACGTTCGCCGTGCCCACGTAATTGACCTCATGGGCCAGCTTCGGGTCGGTCCTGCAGGCGGGCGCGCCGACGATGGCGGCGAGATGGATTATCATGTCGACGCCGTCCACGGCCTGCCTGACGGCGCCCTTGTCCCGTACGTCGCCCTTGATGAACCCGAAGCTGCGGTTCCAGAAGCAGGAGATAAGGCTGTCCTGGCCGTACGTGAGATTGTCCAGCACTCGGACGCCGTGTCCGCGCTCGAGCAGCTCGGGAACCAGTATGGAACCAACGTAGCCGGCTCCGCCGGTGACAAGGACCTCCACGGCCTTCTCCCTCGTGCCTGACGGCAGCGTCCTCTACTTGGCGTCGCCGGCGCTGTCAAGCAGCGCTGACGCGACCGCTGCGCTCTGCCTCCCGCCGTCCGCCTGCGGGCCGTAGCCTTCGGCGGAGGACCGTCGGCGACCGTTGAATCCGGCCGGCGGCGCGTATATCGTGATCGTAACCTTGCGCCGGAGGCTGAGAGTGGGCGGAACTCCTGAGGCGGCGCCACACGCCGTCGTGCTGCTGAGCGGAGGCGTGGATTCGGCCACGACGCTCGCCGTCGCTGTCCGTGACGGCTGCCTGTGCCACGCGCTGAGCTTCCGGTACGGGCAGCGGCACGCCGTGGAGCTGGAGGCAGCCCGGCGGGTGTCCGAGTCGCTCGGGGCGCTCGAGCACCGGGTGCTGAACCTGCCGCTGGGGCAGTTGGGGGGATCGGCCCTGACCGATCTTTCCCTGGAGGTCCCGCAAGGGGATGAATTCGGCCGCGCCATCCCCGTCACCTACGTGCCGGCCCGCAACACGATATTCCTGGCGGTCGGGCTTGCCTACGCGGAGGTGACCGGTTCGGACGCGCTCTACATCGGCGCCAACGCAGTGGACTACAGCGGCTATCCCGATTGCCGGCCCGAGTTCATCGAGGCGTTCCGACGGCTGGCAGGGCTGGCCACGCGGCGCGCCGTTGAGGGCCGGCCGCCGAAGATCGTCGCCCCTCTGATGAACTTGAGCAAGGCGGACATCATCCGCACCGGCCTGGGCCTGGGCGTGGACTACGGCCTGACGGTGAGCTGTTACGACCCTGATGCTCGGGCGCGGGCATGCGGGCGGTGCGATAGCTGCCGGCTGCGCAGGAAGGGCTTCCGGGAAGCAGGCGTGCCCGATCCCACCGTCTATCAGCAGCCACGAAAGGAATCGCCCCCGTGAGCGAAGTACTGGCTGTGGCGGCGAGCGCCAGACGCGGCGGCAACAGCGATACCGTACTCGAGGCCGTCCTGGACGTTTTGCGCGACAGGGGGGCCGAGGTCGAGACCGTTATCCCCGGGCAACTCGCGATTTCGCCCTGCATGAGCTGCAATGCGTGCTTCGAGACGGGCATTTGCGTGCAACGGGACGCGATGCGGGAACTCTACGCGCGGTTCTGTGAGGTGGATCACATCGTGGTGGCTTCGCCGATATACTTCACGTCCCTGCCCGGGCATTTCAAGGTGATGATTGACCGCTTCCAGTGTTTCTGGGCGCGCACCTACCTGCTGGGCAGGCCACCGGAACCGCGCCGCACCGGCATGTTCCTCTGCGTCGCCGCCATGGACAGGGAGCGATATTACCGGTCGTGCCTGACGACCGTGAAGACCTGGATGTCCGTGCTGAACGTGCGGTGCGCCGTGAGCCGTTTCTTCCCCGGCGTGGATGCGAGGGAGGATATCAAGAAACACCCCGAGTATCTGGA
>JAUVVP010000045.1 GCA_030604585.1 Planctomycetota bacterium
CCTGCCTTGTCGTGACGTGGGGCACGCCGCCGGCGTACTTCTTCGACACGTTGGCAAGAGCGCGTATCTGGTCGTGTAGCAGCACTCCACCGGGCAACCGCACGCGCATCATGAAGGCGCCCTCCTCCCGTTGCTCATAGACGCCCTGCGGCACCCGAAACGAGCGGTACTGAGCGGCCGAGATGGCCCCTTCTTTGAAGCGCTGCGTTTCGGTCTTGAACCTGTCCAGGTCCTCCTTCAGGGTTGGGGGCAGGTTGTAGGTTGTCTCCATTGTGTTTCTCCTCGCTTCCGGGGAGGGGCCAACGAGGATGCGGGCGGGTCTTGGTCGGGGTGGGGGACGCAGGCCGGCCGCTCGCCCGGGACGCTGCCGCGTCTCAGGCCGTCGGCTTCCCCTCATCTCCCAGGACATCTTCGAAGAAGCTGCCGTACTTCAGCCCGCTGTCCGGGGAGACGGCCACGGCAAGCCCGTCTCGTTCTCCGGCCAATTCTACGGCGGCATGCACGATGGCGCCAGTGGAGGGCCCGACCATCAGCGCTTCTTCACGGAAAAGCCGCTTGGTCATTGCGTAGGCCGCCTCATCGTCCACGCGGACCACGCGGTCAATGACGCTGCGGTCGAAGATGGCGGGAGGCTTCGACTCTTGGAGGTTCTTCAGCCCCGGAAGCCTGTGCCCTTTCTGCGGTTCGATGGCGATCACCTCGACCTGAGGGTCCTGCTCCTTCAGGTATCTGCCGACCCCCGTGATGGTGCCGCAGGTGCCGAGGCCCGCAAGGAAAAGCCGCACCTGCCCTTCGGTCTGGTTCCATATCTCCGGCCCGGTGGTCTCGTAGTGGGCCTTGACGTTGTCGCGGTTCTCGTACTGGTTGGGCATAACGTAGCGGCCCTGGTTGGCCTCACTGTCCACGAACGAGTGCGCCAGGGCGATGGCGCCGTCCTTGGGATGGTCCACGGGGCAGAGGTCGTCGGGCGTCGGCCAGACCTCGGCTCCCAGCATGCGCAGCAGGAGCTTCTTCTCCTCCGGGATGCCGTCAGGAACCGTAACCGTGAGCTTCTTTCCCATCAGCGCGGCCAGGGCGGCCAGCGCAAGCCCCGTGTTGCCGGAGGTCGGCTCGACCAGCGTCTTGCCGTCCAGTTCGCCCCGCTCCTCCATGCCCTTGAGCATGTAGTCTGCCACGCGGTCTTTGATCGAGCCGAAGGGGTTGAACCATTCCAGTTTCAGGTAAAGCTGGAACTCTCCGGGCGGGACGACGCGGTTCAGGCGGACAAGTGGGGTCGGGTTCTCGGGAGTGGCTATCAGGTCCCGCACGTTATCGTAGCGGCGCAGGGCCGGGCTCGCCTCGAGATGTCTCGATTCGGTCGCTCTACTCATCTATCTCCTCCATGGACTGCCGGACCATCTGACCGTCCTGCAAGCGCCAGGCGGCGTGTTGGATGCGCCCGTCCCCCAGCGCCGTGATCAGGTAGACGGCCCCTTCAACCGCCTGCCCCACGTCCCAGGGCGACGGCACGGCGTCGCCCACGGGGTGGGAGTGGTAGTAGCCCACGATGCGCGCCTCCCCGCCGGCCTCTCGCGCCACCGCCCGGATGTGCGCCCGGTGCCCGAGCACGTACCTGTCGTGCGGGCGCTGCGTTTCGGCGTTCTGCGCTTCGATCGCTTCGGTCACGATTGCCGGCTCGTCGGGCCGGCTCAGCAGGATGCCGCAGCATTCGGCGGGCGAGCTGCGGCGCGCATGCCGCGCGATCCGTTCCAGCACCGGGCGCAGTACCTTCACGACGCTCCCACCTCTAACAAGAAGAACTCACCGCCGAGGGCGCAGAGAACGCCGAGCCGAAAAAGCTCCAATCGATATTGCTCTGCAACGGTCTCTGCGTGCTCTGCGGTTCATTCTGTTGCGGCATCTTAGACCTGCGGCTCTATGGCGCAGGCCACATCGTATTCCACCAGGTCGGTAATGCGCGGGGCGGCGCCGCAGAGAGGGCAATCGGGGTCCGGCGTCCTCTTTGCCGTCCTGAATCCGTTCTCGAGCGCGTCGTAGACGAGCAAGCGCTCGGACAGTAGCTCTCCGATCCCCAGCAGGAGCTTCAGGGCCTCCGTCGCCTGAAGGGTGCCCATAACGCCGACAACTGCACCGAGCACCCCGGCCTGCCGGCAGCTCGGCACCAGCCCCGGCGGCGGGGGTTCCGGCACGAAGCATCGGTAGCAAGGATTGCCCTGCCCGGGCAGGACCGTCATAAGCTGACCCTCGAAGCGAAGCACCGCCGCCGAAACGAGCGGGACGCCCTCGAACCGGCAGCAGTCGGCCACCAGGAAGCGCGTGGGGAAGTTGTCGCTGCCGTCCAGGACCACGTCGTAGCCCCGCACCACCTGCCGTATGTTGTCGGCCCCGAGCCTTTCGGCAAAGGCCTGGACTTCGCAGTCGGGGTTGATGTCGCGGATGGCCTCCTCGGCCGAGGCCACCTTGCTCCTGCCCAGGTCCGAGGTGCCGTGGATGATCTGGCGCTGAAGATTGGACAGCTCCACGGCGTCCCCGTCGGCAACGCCGAGCCTGCCGACGCCGGCCGCCGCCAGGTAAAGCAGCGCGGGCGAGCCGAGCCCCCCCGCGCCAACCACCAGCGCGCTGGAGCTCAGCAGCCTCCTCTGGCCCCGCACGTCCACTTCCGGGAGCAGGATGTGGCGGGAGTACCTGAGGATCTGATCCTGGGTGAATTCCATCTCGCTCATCTGACTCCACTATGGGTGTTCGCACGGCAAGAGACACACTTCGTCCTCAGCGAGTCCGCCGGTGGCGGACGACGACGAGAGCGAGGACGATTCGTCAGCGAGCGCATCTTGCGCCAATGCGAAGTTCACTAAGTCAAGCCCAGGCGCCACCTGCAATGGCCGACAGGATGGTAATGGTATCGCCGTCCGCCACGGGGGTGTCCAGCCCCTGCAAGCGGCGGATGTCCTCGCCCTCGTTGACATGGACGTTGAAGTGACGGCGCAGCTTGCCACTGTCGTCGCAGAGCCGCTCGCGGATGCCCAGATGCTCCACGACCTCTCCCACCGTCGCGCCTTCGGCCTGGGCCTCCTGCTTGCCGTCAAACAGGCTCCTCAGCGCCCCGGCCGTCCTGAGCGTAATCGCCATTCTACCTCATCTCCCCTGGCTCGGGTCCTTCCCGACCGCCTCACAGTCGTGGTCCGCCCGGTTCAGATCTGGTAGTCCTGCTTCAGGGGCCTGGTGTGAATGCCGCACTCGCCGCCGCACTTGCTGGTGCCGACCCAGCGGCCGGCGCGTTCGTCCTGGCTTGCGGTGATGCGCGTGCACGGTGAGCAGCCGAGCGAACGATACCCCTTGGCGTAGAGCGGGTTGACGGGCACGCGGTTCAACGCCACGTACTGCCACACCTCCCTCTCATACCAGATGAGGATCGGGTTGAGCTTCACCAGGTCCTTGTCGCGCTCCTCGACCTCCTGAAACTCGGTGCGCGTCCGCCCCTCGGTGCAGCGCAGCCCCGTAACCCAGCAGGCCACGTCCATCTCTTCGATGGCGCGCCGGGTCGGCTCGACCTTCAGGATATCGCAGCAGCGGTCCGGGTCGGTCCTGTAGAGCTCGGCCGGGATCGTCTGCTCGCTGCTGTAGACCCTCAGCTCCGGGCAGCGGGCGACCTCGCGATTCATGAACTCGACGGTCTCCTTCGGCTTGAAGCGCGTAGTGACCACGAAGCCACGGATGTTCGGACTGACGCGCTTGGCCAGGTGCCATACGGCGACGGAGTCCTTGCCCAGGCTGTTGGCCACCACGAGCCTATCGCCATACGCCCGGTATGCCTGCTCGATGAGGTGCAAGGACCGCTCGACCTTCTGGGCGAAGTTGAGGCCCTCGACCAGGCCCTTCACATCCTCCTGAACGACGCTGACCGGCATGGAGAACTCTCCTTGGTGCTATCAGATCTGGTACTCGGGCGGCCTCGGCCGACCGAACGACAGGCGGGTGCAAACCCGCTCGTGCGCGTAGTACAGAGCAACCTTGAACACAGCGTCCACCGTCCCAATGGCCGCAGCGAAGCGCAACTGACCGGTAATCCCCCACGCCACCGCGCCGGTTATGACCAGACCGCCGAGGCGATAGCTCAGAGCTTTGGCCAGGCTTCTGCGACGGGACTCCACGGCGTCTCACGCCTCCTCACCTGCCGCTTGCTGCGATCCGCCTGGCCGGGACGGGGGACAAGGGCTGCCAGGTCACCCGTCCCCTGCCCCGGTCTCAGGCGGTTCCCCCAGTGTCGCGGGGGATACACGAGTATTCCGACCGATTCGGTCGGGTACGCCCTACAAAAAAACGTTCTTGCCGGTTGCTCAACATCCGAGGTCGTAGCTTTGCCCGGGCGTCAAATGGCATAGGTCGGCACGTATCGGCGGCCGCGCCGCCGGTCCTCCTCCACCAGGTCCTGAAGCGTGGTGCTGTCGTAGACCTCGGACACAGCCCCTCGGACCTTCTCCCACATGCCCAGGAAGACGCAGTCCCCGTGCAGCGGGCAGTGCTCTTTCGGGTCGCCCGTCACACAGCCGACGGGCCCGATCGGTCCCTCGACGAAGCGTATCACCTCGCCAACGGTCAGGCCCCGGGGAGGGCGCACCAGCAGGTAGCCGCCCTCGGCGCCACGTCGCGACTCGACGAACCCCCCGTGCTTCAACTGGCTGAGTATCACTTCCAGGAAGCGAGGGGGAATGGCCTGGGCCTCGGCGACCTCGGCGATCTTAGTCGGGCCCAGGCCGCTGCGTTTGGCCAGCTCGAAGAGGGCGCGCAGCGCGTACTGGCATTTCTGAGAGACCATTTGGCGTTCCTTTGTCAACTAAACCAATCGGGATAATACTATATGATTGGCCTCGTGTCAAGCCCTTTTTTCCGCAGGTCGCGTTTTTCTCTGCCGGTACTACGCAAGGATGAACCGCACAGGCCGCGAAGCGCGCAGAGACCAGCCGACGAGAAGCCTGAGAATGCCATCGAGATGCGGTAGAGCCCGCTTGGGCTCCCGTGTAGGGAGTACCGCACCGGGACTTCGCTTTCGGCACGGACGCTCGGCGGCCCGATGTATGGACGCGACCTGGTGCTACCCAGTTGAGCCCCCACTCCGGTGCGGCACCGGGAGGAGGCGCGCGGCAACCATAAGGAGGATGAAAGCCGGATACCCCCGTCGGAGTCCTCTCCCCGGCCCCAGGCGGAGGCGACCAGACGCGCGCCGGGATCGGCCAGGGTGCTATATAGAAACCCGTGCAGATGAAAGATGGCGGGCCCCTGGCTTGACCGAATCTGCTATGGGGTCGGCCCTGCGTGAAGCCCCGTAGGGGCCAGTGAGAATAGCCCAGCGATTCATCGCTGGGGTTTGGTTTGCGCGGACGTTTCAGTCCCGTAGGGACGAATGAAACAGGCTGGAGACGGCCCTGGCAAACGTATGATGATGTCCGTGGCTTGACGTCCAACCGTCCCTGCGGGACGGAATGGGTGTGTGGGTATCCTTATCCCAGCGATGAATCGCTGGGCTATTATCAAGCGTCCCTTCGGGACCCGCCTACGGCGGACATCTTTCAGAATGCCGGTTCTGTATTTGCCGGACCGGACGGCCTGCTCGCTGGCGCCGTAGAGCCGCGCGTGCAGGCTGGCATCGGGCTCCGGCTACGCCGGCGCGGCCCGGGCGGGGCTCCAGGGCCAGACGCCGGCAGCCTTCAGCTCGGCGATGACATCCGAGGTGTGGGTGAGGACCGCCACAACGGTCTGGGTCGTCTTCTTGTCCGGCCACGTGGCGGCTATGCTGAGCAGTCGGCGGGTCCACTGCTCGCGCCATTCGGCTTCGGTCTGACTCTCGAAGGCGGCAACTGCCGCCTCGGTCATGATCATCTCGGGGATGTTCAGCTCGCTCCCGTCAGGCAGGGACACGGTCATCTTGCAGCCGGCCTGCTCGGCGTAGCGCAGGGCTTGCAGCCGGGCCGCCATGGCCCAGTCCCCCGCCAGTTGCACCACTCCCTGCCACACCAGGAAGTCCACGTGCCTGCGCCGCCGCGCCGGTGGCTCCGCTCCGGGCTCCTGGACCTCGGCAACAGCGGCGTCCGGCGGCCGGGCGGGCGAGGGTTCCTCGGGCATGGAGACAGCGGGCTCCGCTTCGGCGGCTTCCTCGGGCTCCGGCGCCTCGGCCGTCTCCGTCGCGGGCGGAACGGCGGCGTCCGGCACCGCCTCGATGGGCGCACCGCAAGCCGGGCAGCAGCGCGACTCGCCGATCTCTTCCGCAACTGCGCCCAGTTCGGCGCCGCACTTCGGGCACGCCACCGCGGCGGCGGCTTGGGTGGTCGCGCCCGTCGCCCTGACCCGTTCCTTGCGGAAGACGCGAGTTGCGGGCTTTACTTCCCGTCGGCCTCGTCGTTTTCCCACGGCCAGACTCCCGCCCCTTTGAGGTCCTGGATGACGGCGTCAGTGTGGTTCAGAACGGTGACGACGCCCTGAGTGGTCACCTCGTCCTGCCATTTGACGGCCACATTGACCAGCCGGCGGGTCCAGTCCTGTCTCCATTCGGCTTCGGCGCCTATCTCGAGGGCTCCCACGGCGGCCTCGGCGGCCACCATCTCGGGGATGCGCGCCTCGGTGCCGTCGGCGAGCGTGAGGGTCATGGAGCAGCCGGCCTGGCGGGCCCGATGCAGGATGTGCATCCGCGCCACCATGGCCCTGTCACCTGCCAGCTCCGCAAACCTGCGCCACACCAAGTAGCCCGTCTCCTCCTGATCCGTGCCCATCTGCACCCCTTTCAGCTTGTTCGAACCCGGCCCGATCCCTCGCACGCGATTGTAGCCCCTTTGATCGCCTTGCGCCAGTGTCTTTCTGACGGAACTGTTCCGGGCGAGCGAGGTGTCCCGGCACGCGGATTGCAACCAACACTGTTGTAGCGATATTAGACAGGGAAAACGTGAACGCATGGTGAACAAAGTACGCAATTGGTGGGAAGACCTTGAACGGTTCGACAAGCTCGGAACGGGGCTCGTGAGCTGGGAAGCCCTGTCCCTTGTCGTGGGGATCGTCCTGCTGCCGCTGCTGAGGCAGGGGGCGGTGCCGCTGTCGCTCGTGGTGCTGCTGGTGGCAAACCTGGTGGCAATGAGCGTCGCCCTTCTGGCATGGTTTGTCGTGCACCTGGCGATCACCGGAGGGTCAACGGAGGCGCCCAGGGAGTCCTTGCAGCGTTTCGTGGAAAGGCGCGTCCACGCCAGCCGGGAGCGGCACCTTCGCAGGGCAGTCAGGCGACCCTGACGGCTGGACCCCTGTCCCTTGGCGATCCGGCCAACTGGGCCCATCCTTCAGCTTAGTCGCCACGATGGTCGCTTCAGCCGTTCCTGGAAGGCCTCCGCCTTGGGCGCGTTGCAGAATACGACACGGAATGCCTTTTGCGCCACCTCGCTGAGAGACCTTCCCAGTCGCGAAAGGCGGGGAAACCGTTCCCCAAGCATGCAAAGGGGCCATCAATGTCCATGACCAGCAAAGCGGAAAACTCATGGCGCACCGGTCAGACGCTCGTGATCTTCTGCGGGGCGGCCGTGGTCCTTCTGTGCCTGGCGGCGATCAGCATTGACGTGGGGCACCTGACTGCCTCCCATGGACGTGTGCAGAACGCTGCTGACGCGGCTTCGCTGGCGGCGCTCCTGGAGTTGTGGGAGCACCGCAGCTCGGGCGCGAACGAAGCGGAGGCCAGGGCGGCGGCCCAGGCCGAGGCCGAGGCCATCGCATGGAAGAACTATCCCGAGGTAGGCGTGTATGTTGACTTCGGTGTCTGGGACGGTTCGAGCTTCAGCGCCGCAGACTTCGCCATGGCCGCCAACTCGGCGAAGGTCCGGGCATTCCGCAATGAGGACTCACCGGGCGGGCCGGACCGAACCTTCATTGCCGGGATCATGGGCATAGACACCGTGGACCAGTGGGCGCCGGCAATCGCAAGGTTCAAGCACAGGGGGCTGGTCCCCTTCGCTATTGACGAAGAGAGCCTCGTGCCGCCCGGTCAAACGCTCACTCTGTACGACGACACCGAGGAGGCGCCGGGCAACTGCGGACTGCTTGACTTCGACGGAGGAGAGAACTCCAACAGCGACTTGAAGGAGTGGACGAAGAACGGCTATACGGGCCCGTTCAGCATTGACCCCGAGGTGGCGTCGGTTCTCGTTGAAGGCTGCACGGGACTGAAGAGCGCCCTCAAAGTACCCATTGGCTACCATGTCTCCGAGGGCGACGAGGTGGTCGCGTGCATATACAGGACCGTGTCGGGCGTTGGCGCAAATGCCACGTATGAGGTGATCGGCTTCTGTACCATAATACTCACGGGCCTTCAGATGAGCGAAGACGGCGACGCGATAGAGTCCGTCACTGCAGAAGTCGTCAGCAAATACATCGTCGGCACGGCCGAGACCGAAGGGACGATGCGCAACTTCATGCACCTGCAACTGGTGCAGTGACGAAAGCGCAGCGCAGGCGTTAACGCAAGAGGCACGCGACAGGGGTCCGAGGGGGGCGCTGGTTAGCGCGAAAGCGGCGGGCCGACACGCCCCCTGCTGAAGGCCCGCCCGCTTCCGGCATTCAATGGCGATCGGCCGCGGCGCGTCAGGGGGCGGGACGTCCGCCGGACCAGGCATCGTTCCCGTCCGGGGCGACGTAGAGCATCGTGACCCCGGCGGCGGCCCGCTCTCACCCTTCCCCACCCGGATGCTCGGCAGATCGCAGACACGACCGCTCGCCCCGAAGCAGCGAGGCGACGACCAGCGCCAGGAGGACGACCGCGACGCCGGGCCGAGCCCGCGGTGTGTGATGCCGGTTCACGCCAGTTCCCCCCCCTTTTCCAGGTTACACCTGCGGCAGAGGAGCTGGATGTTCTTTGCAGTGTTCGATCCACCCTTTGAGAAAGGGATGATGTGGTCGAACTCAAGGTACTCGGTGGCG
>JAUVVP010000170.1 GCA_030604585.1 Planctomycetota bacterium
CAAGTGAGGCAGCGTGATGAAGAACTCCACCGTCTCGCGATCTCCTCTCGGCGTGCCGATACCCAGCACGTAGTACGGCGCCCTAAAGCGCCGATGGTCGCCGATGCCTATGCCGTCGGCGCACTCGAACAGAAGGTTCAGAGCCGGCTCGTCGAGGTGACATTCAAGGCGCGCCGCCCCGCCCGGGAACCCGTGATCCGGAGAGTAGGTTTCCGGGAAGGTGTGCACCTCGTCGTCGGCCCGATATCGGGCTCCACCGTAACGGCTGACCGGCAGACGGATCTGGAAGGTGCCCCATACATCCTCGGGCCAGTCTCCCGTGAGGCCCACCTGGATGCGGATCCGGTGTCCCGCAATCGAGGCCGTCTGCTCGAACACCACGTCGTGCCCGCGCACCTTCCCGCGGTATGTGACAGTGCCCTTCGCTCGTACCACCTCCTCCATGGCCAGGTCGCGAGGAACGGTGTAGCCGTTCAGCCCGCAGAACACGCCCATTCCGTGGATCAGCGGCCGGCCGCGGTAGAGCAGGTGGAGCATCCCTTCATCGTCGCCGCAGAGCATGAACGGACCCCGCCGAATAAGGCCGTTGTCGTCGGCCTGGATCTCTTGCCAGTCGCCGGCGCCCGATGCACCGGCCCCCAACACGGCGAGGGCCATGACCAAACGGCAGGCGTTCCTCAGCGGCTCGTGGGATCGCACGGTCTTCCTCCTCAGTGGAAACGAAGCTTGGGTGCCGTCCGGGCGCGACGGCCCACTGGTCGGGCGGCGATTCTAACACGGGGGCCGGCCCCGCTCAATTGACAGAGCCTTCGGCCCACGCTGCCCCCGGGCGGGCGGCACGGTCCCCCCGGTTCAGGACTCCTTCTCGCTCGCGGCAGCCGGCGAAAGCCGTTCCAACGGCAAAGGCAGGCTGCCGCAGTTGAGCACCTTGGCCAGACGCCGAAGGGGCGGGATGTAGTAGGCGCCCTGCATCTGGACGGCGCCGGTGGTGAGGGCCGATTCGATCTCCTTCGGCGGGAAGAACATCGCCCCGTCAATCAGCATGGCCATCGTGCGCCCGGCGTGCAGAGCGGTCAGCGAGGCGAACGCCTTGGCGTCCGGCTCCTTGAAGTGAAAGGTCAGCACCACGGTTCTTTGGCGGCCGACGGTGGCGAAACTGACCTCCTTGAACTCGCCGATGGTCAGGAGGGGTTCCCGCTCGACGGCGTAGCGGTGCTCCACTGTCTTGAGTTCGTTCAGGCGGGTGAGGATGTAGCGCCTCTCCTTGAAGACCTTGACCTCGTATCCGGGCGGCAGGTCCTCGGCCGCCGCGCTCCCCAGAAGGTCGTCCTGGGGATGAAGCAGGCGGAATTCCGCCCTCCCTTGCATCGCCAGCCAGGCGAGGGGTCGCACCGGGTCGGAGCGGCACCTGAGCTGCACCTCCAGGCGGTCGGGCGGCAGGGGCAGGATCGCGCCGCGGCCCGTCTTGAACTCCCGCCGCAGCACTGCGAGCCGCTCGGCGAGCACCTCCACGGTGTGGCGAAGCTCGCCGTCGGCCACGGCCTCGCCGGGGGGCCCGAGGCGGTAGATGACCCGGTGCGTCTCCGTGGCGCCGCGGGCCCAGATGGCGGCCATGAGGGCGAAAAGGCACAGCGCCGTCCCGCCGAACAGAAAGGCCCGCTTCAGATACGCGGTGAGTGCTGATCTCCTGGCTGCCATAAGCCGTCGGTGAGGCAACACCCCAATGAATGGGACACAAGTGCCCCGGCTCCCGTCAGAACGCAGGGCCCGTCAGGGCAGGCTCCTCTCCATTGACCTTCGCGCAGGAGAAGGGCCGGCTTCCTGCGCGAGCGGAGCGAACGGATGCCATACGCGTTGTCGTAATCGCTTCGAAGACGGCGGTCTCGAGCACGAGTGCGAGAGGCACATGAAGCGCGATCAAGGCCCGGGCCGACCCGGCGGGCTGTGCATCTCAATATGCTCGGCCCTGATGCGGTCGCCCAGGTAGCTTTCGCGGGCTATCGGGTCTTCGAGTATCTCCTCGGCGCTGCCCTGCGTGACGATCTTGCCCTCGCTGAGGACGTAAGCCCTGTCGGTGATGCGGAGGGCCTCCAGCACGTTATGGTCCGTTATCAGGACGCCGATGCCCTTGTACTTGAGGCCCACGACCATGTCCTGCACCTCGCCCACGGCGATCGGGTCAATGCCGGTGAAGGGCTCGTCGAGCAGGATGATCTGGGGGTCGGCGCAGAGGGCCCGTGCGATCTCGAGGCGGCGCCGTTCGCCCCCGCTGAGCGTGTAGGCGAGCTGGTTGCGCAGATGCTCCAGCCCGAACTCGCCGAGCATCTGGCCCGTCTTCTGCGTGCGGACGGCTCTGGAGACGCCCTGCATCTCCATGATCGCCAGCAGGTTGTCGGCCACGGTCATGTTTTGGAACAGGCTCGGCTCCTGGGCCAGGTAGCTCATGCCGAGTCGGCTGCGCCGGTGCATGGGCAGGCGGGTGATGTCCTCGCCGTTGAAGAGAACGGAGCCGGCCGCCGGCCTGATCAGCCCGATGCACATGCGGAAGGCCGTCGTCTTGCCCGCCCCGTTGGGGCCGAGCATCCCGACCGCCTCCCCCCTGTCCACCTCGAAGCTGACGTGGTCCACCACGGCGCGGCCGCTGTAGTACTTGACCAGTCCCCGGGCCTGGAACAGTTCTGCCATGGGAATCCGCAAGGAGAACGATGGATGCAGGCGCCCGGCGCCATTCTATAGCAACGGCCTGCGGCATTCAAGAATCAGTGGCCGTCGGAGGCGCTGCGGGGGGCCGCCGCGCCGGGGCGCTCGGCCGGCGGCAGGCCCCCGCGAATGTGGCCCGAGGGCGCCTGCGGCGGCCATAGAACGCAGCGTGACGATGCCTTGGCCCGGGCCGGATGCTTGCAAACGGGCTTGGCTTCCACTATAATCGCAAAGCGTCAGAATCTGAGAACGCGGAGATAGCCGTATGCCTACACGTAAACCCATTGGACAGCTTCTGTTGGACAAGGGCCTGGTGGAGAAGGAGCAGATTCAGCGTGCGCTGGAATACCAGCAGAAGTCCGGCGAGAAACTGCGGCTGGGCGAGATACTGGTCAAGTTCGGCTACGTGACCGAGGAAGACGTCCTGAAGTGCATCGGCGAGCAGTTCGACGTGCCGGTCGTTGACCTGAACAGGCTGCGCCCGGAGGTCGAAGCGGTGGACGCCGTCCCGCGCAACACGGCGAAGATGCACCACATCATGCCGCTGAAGAGGACGGGCAACTCGCTCGTGGTCGCCATCAGCGACCTGGATCTGTGCGCCATTGACAACCTGAAGTTCATCCTGAACATGGACATAAAGACCGTCCTGGCCACCGAGGAGGCCATCGCGGAGGCGGTGGAGCGCTACTACGGGGGCGAGGAGTCCACCGTGGACAACCTGCTGCGCGAGTTCACCGAGGGCGAGCTGGCGGAGCAGATCGGCCCGGGCGACCAGGAGGAGGAGGGAGAAGACGCGCCGATGGTGCGGCTGGTCAGCCTGATCGTCAGCGACGCGGTGCAGGCGCGGGCCAGCGACATCCACGTCGAGCCGCTGACCAGCCGGCTGCGCGTGCGCTACCGCATTGACGGCGTCTGCCAGGAGGTCGAGTCGCCGCCGAAGCGCTTGCAGAACTCCATCATCGCGCGAATGAAGCTGATGGCCGGCATGGACCTGGCCGAGAAGCGCAAGCCCCAGGACGGCCGTATCCCGATGGTGGTCAACGGCCGCGCGCTCGACCTGCGCGTCAGCAACATACCCACCACCGACGGCGAAAGCATCGTCATGCGTATCCTGGACAAGGCATCGGCGAAGGTCAACCTGGTCGAGCTCGGATTCCACCCGTCGGACCTGGACCACTTCGAGCGCATAATCAGCCGGCCGAACGGCATCTTCCTGGTGACGGGGCCGACCGGAAGCGGCAAGACGACCACTCTCTACGCCGCCCTGAATACACTGAACCGCCCCGACACGAAGATCATCACCGCCGAAGACCCGATCGAGTACACCTTCGCCGGCATCAACCAGTCCCAGGTGATGCCCGACATCAACAGGACCTTCCCGATCATCCTGCGCGCCATGCTTCGCCAGGCGCCGGAGATCATCCTGGTCGGGGAGATCCGCGACGAGGAGACGGCCGAGATCGCCATCCGGGCCGCGCTGACCGGCCACCTGGTCTTCAGCACGCTCCACACCAATGACGCCCCCAGCGCCATCCCCCGACTGATCGACATGGGCGTCAAGCCCTACATGGTCGCCTCGTCGGTCCAGGCCATCATGGCCCAGCGCCTGGTGCGCACGATCTGCACGAACTGCAAACAGCCCTACGAGCCGCCCGAGCAGATGCTCCGCTCAGTCGGCGTGACGCGCGAAGACATCGAGGGGATCACTCTCTATCAAGGCACGGGCTGTAATCGCTGCAACGGCACGGGCTACTACGGCCGGCTCGGCATCTTCGAGCTGATGGAGATGAACCCGGACTTGCGCAACCTTGTCTTCGAGATGGCCCCGACGGGCGAGATCCGCGAGAAGGCCCGTTCCTACGGCATGCTCACGCTGATGGAGGACGGCCTGCGCAAGGTCATCCAGGGCGTGACGACCGTAGACGAGGTGCTGCGCGTGGCCGGCGGCATCATCGAGGTCGTGTGAGCCCGCAACCCTGGCCGCCGCTTGAAAGGGGCCGCAGGACCCGGCCGGTATTTCGCTCTCTCAGTCAGCAAGCGCACGCCAGATGATACAGATCGACAAAGTGCTCGCCGTCGCCATCAAACAAGAGGCCGAGGACATCGTCCTGACGGTCGGCCGTCCGCCCATGCTCCGCTTGGACGGGTCCCTGACGCCCCGGGCTACCGAGACCCTCGGCCCCCAAGACACCGTGGGGCTGATGAAGAGCATCACCCCGGAACGCTACCAGCAGGAGCTTCAGGAGGAGGGCTCGGCGGACTTCGGGTTCAACTTCCGCAAGGACGCGACCTTCCGTGTGGCCGTCTTCCACCAGCAGGGCAACGTTGCCGTTGTGCTGCGCCTGATCCCCTTCAAGATCCGCAGTTTTCAGGAGCTGGGGCTCGGGCCGACGGTGCAGGAGATGCTCTACAGGCCCCGGGGCATGATCCTGGTGACCGGACCGACCGGAAGCGGCAAGACGACCACGCTAGCCACCATGATCGACCACATCAACAGCAACCGCAAGCTCCACATCCTGACCATTGAGGACCCGATCGAGTACCGCCAGCCGCACAAGAAATGCGTCGTCAGCCAGCGGGAGGTGGGCGTGGATGTGCCCTCCTTCGCCAGTGCGCTGCGCAGGGCCTTGCGCGAGGCGCCCGACGTGATCCTGGTCGGCGAGATGCGCGACCTGGAAAGCACACGGCTGGCCATCTCCGCCGCCGAAACGGGCCACCTGGTCCTGTCTACGGTTCACACCCAGAGCGCGCAGAGCACCGTGGAGAGGATCATTGACGAATTCCCGGCCAACCAGCAGGGGCAGATACGCATACAACTGGCCAACACCTTGCTGGCCGTGCTGGCACAGACGCTGGTGCCGCGCGTCGGAGGCGGCCTCGTCGCCGCCTTCGAGATACTGATAGTGACCCCGGCGGTGCGGCACCTGATACGCGACAACAAGACCTTCCGCATTGACTCGGCCATC
>JAUVVP010000203.1 GCA_030604585.1 Planctomycetota bacterium
AGACCGTCAGTGTGCCGTCCATGTCGAACACCACCCCCTTGAGCCGGGGCAGTGGGCCTTTCTCCCTCATTCGCCCTCCCCGAACGCAGAAGCCCTCCCTGCTCCCTATATGATAGCCCCGGCCGGGCGACAGTTCCAAGGCCTTTGCCCGGCCCCGCCCGTGAGAACCGCCGCAGGAGGGGGCCCAGCGGGGGCTCGGCAGGGGCATAAGGGCGGTGCGGTCCGTGGAAAACGCGAGCCGTTCCCTGTAACATGAGGACCTGGCCAGGCCTCTGTTCGGCCACTTCATGCGGGGAAGCGGTGGGCAAGGATCCACTTCAGGTCAAGAAGGTGCTGCTGGTGGCGCCGCAGATGGAGCCTCGCGGCACCAGCGAGTATACGCTGAACCTGGCCAAGGAGCTGGCAGATTCCGGGGTCGAGGTAGCGGTTTTCTGTGTTCCCGGGCCGATGCTCAAGATGGTGGAGCGTGCCCGGATTCCCGTAGAGACTTTCAGCCACCTGGAGAGCTTCTGGCTTCGGTTCGGCGAACGGAAGAGGTTCCTGGCCTCCGTGGACGGCTTCGCGCCGCAGGTCGTCCACGCCCAGAGCTTCCGCGTGGCCCGGGCCCTCAGACTCCTCGCCCGGCGGCGGGGCCTGCCGCTCGTGCTGACGGTCCACTGGGTGCCGGGCCGGCCGCGCGCACTGCGGCGGCTTTCAACCCGGCTCAGCGGAGTTATTGCCACCACGCAGGCCGTACGGGAAGGCCTGGTAAACCAGTGCGGAGTGGCCCGGGACAAGATCAAGCTCATCCCGAACGGCATTGACGTGGCCCGGCTCGAGGCCGGGGGCATCGCGCCGATCTTTCGCAGCCGCGTGCCGGTGGTGGGCTCACTGGGGCCGGTCGAGGAGAGGCGCGGACACGAGCTGTTCGTGCGGGCCGCCTCGCTGCTGGTGCGCAGGGGGCGCAGCGTGCAGTTCGTCGTTGCCGGCGAGGGGGCCGAGTTGCCCGAGCTAAGAAGGCTGGTCGCAAGCCTGGGCCTGGAGCGCAGCGTCACTCTGGCCACCGACTTCTCGGCCTACGAGGACGTCCTGGGCGCACTCGACGTGGTGGTGCAAAGCTCCCAGGTGGATGTCTCCGGCTTCAGCATACTGGAGGCGATGGGGCACGGCCGCCCCGTCATCGCCTTCAACACCGGCACGGCGTGCGAGATCGTCCAGGAGCGCACGACCGGGCTGCTGGTCCCAAAGGGAGATGTCAAGGCGCTGGCGGCCGCCATCGAAGAGCTGGTGGGCGACGTCGAGACGGCCCGACGCATGGGGGAGAACGCCCGGCAAAGGGTCAGAGAGAAGTTCAACGTCCGCACCCTCGCCCGGCAGACTCTCCACTTTTATGAGGACCTCGTGAGCGCCTGAGGCGGGCCGGCGCCCGGGGGAGCACCATGGACGACGACCACGGCAACGGCGGAAGCGTCCCCCCGCCGCGCGGTGAGGAGGTCGAAGTAAGGCGCTACGAGTTCGAGGTGGCGGGCCGCCACGAGGGCAGGCGCCTGGACGCATACCTGGCCGGGCGCTTCCCGGACTACTCGCGCACTTTCATCCAGGAACTCATCAAGAACCGGCACATCACGGTCAACGGCCGGCCGGTCAGGCCCTCCTATTCGCCCTCCCGTGGCGACACGGTCGTGGCGCTGGTGCCGATGCGGCGCCACGAGGGGGTGCCCCCCGAGGACATCCCGCTCCAGGTCCTCTTCGAGGACCGCTGGCTGGTGGTGGTCAACAAGCCCCCCGACCTGGTCGTTCATCCCTCGAAGGGGCACCAGACCGGCACGCTGGTCAACGCGCTGGTGCACCGCTTCCAGCACCTGAGCGGCCTGCGCGGCCCGCTCAAGCCCGGCATCGTCCACCGGCTGGACCGCGACACCAGCGGCGTGATCCTCATAATCAAGGACGAGGCCGTGCACGAGAAGATCGCCCGCCAGTTCGAGCATCGTCAGGTCACCAAGGAATACGTGGCCGTCTGCGAGGGCCGCCTCGAGCTGGACAGCGACCTGATAGACGCGCCGATCGGCTCCGATCCACGGGCACGGGAGAGGATGGTCGTTCGCCAGTCAGCCGGCAGGCCCGCCCGGACGGTCTACCAGGTGGTCGAGCGCATCGGGCCGTTCACCATCGTGCGGTGCTTCCCGCAGACCGGGCGCACTCACCAGATACGCGTCCACCTGCAATTCATCGGGCATCCCATCGTGGCGGACAGCCTGTACGGTCGGCGCGACGCCGTCTACCTTTCGGACCTGACCGGGGGCGAACACCCTCCCGAGGAAGAGCCGCTGCTGCACCGGCAGGCGCTTCACGCCCGTCGGCTCACCATTCGCCACCCGGTGCGGCAGGAGCAGATGACGTTCGAAGCGCCCATGCCGGCGGACATGCTGCACCTGATCGAGGCGCTGCGCCAGGCGAGAGAAAGTGGGCAGACCCCTTAGCTTAGGGGGCATGACCTGCTCTGTTGAAATGTCACACGAGCGGCAGGGCTTCTCGGCGGAGCGGTTCAGTTCTGCTTCGCCGCCTCGTCCAGCACCGTCTCCTCGACGAATATGGGCGCCCCCTTCTGCGTCGCCAGCACGATGGCGTCGCTTGGGCGGCTGTCCACGTCGAACGTCTGACCGTTCCTGCTCAGGATCAACCGGCCGAAGTACGTCCCCTTGCTCAACTCGTTGATGACGACCCTCTGGACGGTCACCCCCAGCACGTCCAGCACCTGCCCGAACAGCTCGTGGGTAAGCGGCCGCGGCGGCGGCTCATCGTTGATGATACGGTGGATGGCGAAGACCTCCGAGACGCCGATCAGGATCGGCATCTTGCGCTCGCCGTCTTTCTCCTTCAGAACGATAACCTGGTGGTGGCGGGTCTCGCTCATGACCACTTGGGTCAGCTCGCACTCGACCAGGGCCATTGCTGCTTCTCCCCATCTGAGCTGTAGCATCGAGGCTCTCTCAGGGCATTCTAACGCGCCCCGGTGCAGCAGTCAATCAGCCGGCGGCTCGTCGGGCTAGGGTGGGGCGCGGGCGCCCGGCAGGTTGACGGCGCCGCCGATATGGATTACAAAGGGGCTCCTGGAACGAAGTCCCGGCGGGACTTGCCGCCGCCAGGAGGTTGACCATGCGGACCTCAGGAAAGACGGCCTTACTGCTCGGGGCTCTGGCCGCGCTGCTGTGGAGTCGCCATTTCTACGTGCTGGAGGGGCTGCGCGGCGACGACGTTCCCGTGCTCGTGCTTCAGTTTCACCTGCTGTTCTGGCCGGCGGCCGTCTTCCTGCTGCTTCTGTTCATCAGCGGGCGCACCTCGGCCCTGTCGGTCTTCAACCGGCGGGAGACCCGCTTCCTGGCCCTCGCTGCCGCAGGGGGCTATGGCTTCTGGGTGCTGCGGGCCCTGGCATTGGAGTCCGGTGATGCGCCGCAGGTGCATCTGTTGTTCTACACGGCGCCGCTGCTGATGGGCCTGCTGAGCGTCTTCACGGGGGAGCGGGCGGACCGCAAGGTGGCCTTCGGCTTGCTGCTCGGATTCATCGGGTGCATCGTGCTCGTGGAGGGACAGGGCAGCGGGATGGAGACAGCGGCACCCGTGCGGTGGTCGGCCAGGTTCCTCGCCGTCGGCGCTTCGGCCTGCTGGGCGGTCTTCTCCCTGATGGCGCGCCCGATCGTGCGGGAGGAGAAGGTGCTGCCTGTGGTCGCCCTGGTAACGGGCGTGGGCGCCATCTGCCTGTTCGTCACCTGCCTGAGCACGGGGGAGAGCATCTTTCGCATCAGCCCGCCCCAGATGCTGACCGCCGCCCTGGCGGGCCTCTTCACCGTGGGCCTGATGATGGCGGCGTGGCTGAAGTGCCTGGGGATGATGCCGGTGTCCCTGGCCTCACCCCTGTGGTACCTCGGGCTGCTGTTCGGCCTGATCTGGGCGCACCGCAGCGGCGTGAGCGTATCCGGCTGGCTGGCGCTCGCCGGGGCCGTCCTCATCCTGCTGGGCCTTCACAGCGCGCTCGGCGGCCGGCAGCGCAGCGCCGTGACCATGAGCGACATCATCCGCGCGTAGCCCTCGCTCTCCTCGTGCTCGTGCTCCTGCTCCTGTTCGTGTTCTTTCTCGTTCTCGTTCTCGTTCTCGTGCTCGTGCTCTGTCTCGTTCTCGTTCTCGCCGTCGTCCCGCCAAGCAGTCGGCGGGCAACCCTCGCCCTCGTCATTGCCGCCCGGGGCGCCGCCGTAAGGGCCCCATTGTCGCTTGACCGGCCGGCGCCGCTGTCCTAAACTCATTGCCGTTTGGTTGATGCGCGGGAGGAGGAGGAGAATGCCTGAGTCTATCAAGTGCTCCAACAAGGAGTGCGGCAGCACCATCAACACCGAAGGGGTGGAGATCGGTGAGACGGTCGAATGCCCGAAGTGCGGGACGCCGAATCAAGTCCTGGCACAGTTCGGCACGGCGTTCCAGCTCGACGGCCTGGAGCCGCTCAAAGTGGGCGAGAAGATATCCCACCCGGGCCGGCTGGTTTGCACCAATTGCGGCGCGATCCTGGGTGTGCGGGACGCGACCTGCCCCAGTTGCGGCGGGGACGTGCGCACAGGCTTCACGCGGATGAGGATAACCGCCGACGAGAAGAAGAGGGGGGGCCTGGGCAGGTTCTTCATCAGCGCGGGGGGAAAAGGAGGGAGCCGCCTGCCGGTCGTCCCGCTGATCATCGGGGGTATCCTGCTGATCGTCCTGGTCGTGCTGGTGGTCCTGTTCCTTTCCCGGTAGGCGCGGGGAAAGCGGGGCGCGGTGCCCTTGTCCGCGCCTGTCGGTTGAAGGGCTCACGACAGCTCGCCACAGGAGGATGCGGACCCTGTCGCCATGTCCCCCTTCCGAGCGAAATCCAGGCAAGCGCGGCGTCCGCGTGTCATGCTGAGGGCCGGTTCCTACAGGCCCGAAGCATCTCTCCGTTCCGACGCTCGGCTCACCCCACGAACGGACAGATCCTTCGGCGCCCCACAGGTCGCGCCTCAGGATGACACCGGGCACGACATCCTACGCCGTGCGCAGCCCCGAGGCGCCGTAGGGCGGGCAAGGGCGGCGTCCGCGTGTCATGCTGAGGGCCGGTTCCTACAGGCCCGAAGCATCTGTCCGGTCCGAGGCTCGGCTCACCCCACGAACGGACAGATCCTTCGGCGCCCCGCAGGTCGCGCCTCAGGATGACACCGAGCGCGAGATCCTACGCCGCGCGCAGCCTACTGCGGCCCCGCAGGGACTGCCGCGAACGGCAAGC
>JAUVVP010000318.1 GCA_030604585.1 Planctomycetota bacterium
GACGATGCGGTTCGTGCTTCCCAGGTCAGTGCTGGAGCCGCTCGGCTTCAACGATGTGAAGGCCTTCGAACCGCGAGACTGAAAAATCGGGACAGTCACCTATTTTCACGTCGTATCGTGTTGATTCGCAATGGCTTAGGCCTTCGAAAATAGGTGACTGTCCCGATTATTCGATTATTCGAGGGCGAAGCGCACGTCTACGGCCATGAGGCCCTGGCCTTCGGGGTAGACCACCAGGGGGTTCAGGTCGCATTCGGTGAGTTGGGGGAACTGCATGGCGAGCTGTGAGACGCGCGTCAGGCATTCGGCCAGCGCTTCGACGTCCGCCGCCGGCTCGCCGCGGAACGCCTGAAGTATCCTGGCGGACCGTATCTCGCCGATCATCGCCCGCGCTTCCTCCAGGCCAAGCGGCGCCACGCGGAAGACGACGTCCTTGAGCACCTCGACGTGGATGCCACCCAGGCCGAACATGATGAGCGGGCCGAACTGCGGGTCACGCTTGACGCCGACGATCACCTCGCGCCCGGGCCGGGCCATCTCCTGCACCAGCACGCCGTCGAGGCGCGCGTCCGGCTTGTAGTCGCGCGCCGAGGCCATCACCTCGCGGAACGCCACGCGCACGGCGGCCTCGTGCGGCAGGCCCACCTTCACGCCGCCGGCGTCGGATTTGTGCAGGATGTCGCCTGAGGATACCTTCAGCGCCACGGGATATCCGATCTCGGCGGCCGCGCCGGCAGCCGCCTCTTCGTCTGCGGCGAAGATGCTCTGCGGGAGGGGGATGTCGCATGCACCGGCGATGTCCCGCGCCTCCCGCTCGCCCAGCGTGCCCTGGCCGTTCGCGGCGGCCTGGTCGAGGACGCGGCGTATGGTGCCCTCGTCGAACTCGTAGCAGGGCGGGTCGGTCCGCCCGGCCTGCCGCCACTCGCTGTAGGTGAGCATGGCTTCCATCGCGCCGATCGCCCTGTCCGGCTGCTCGAAGTTCGGCACGGAGCGGCGGTCCAGTATGTCCCAGGCTTCCTGAACGGACGCGCTGCCCATGAAGGAGGTCAGGACCGGCTTGTCCGTAGCGGCCGCGGCATCTGCGACGGCGACGGCCGTCCGCTCCACCTCGGTGGAGGTCTGAGGCGTCAGGATGGTCAGCACGGAGGCCACGCCGTCGTCCCGCGCTACGGCTTCGAGGGCCAGTCGGTAGCGGTCCGCCTTCGCATCGCCGAGCACGTCCACGGGGTTGTGGATGTTAGCCTGGGGCGGAAGGTGTTCGGCGAGGGCCCGGCGGGTCCGCTCCGAAAGCTCGGCCATCGTCAGGCGCGAGGACTCGATGGCGTCGGTGGCGATGATGCCGGGGCCGCCGGCGTTCGTTACCACGGCCACCTTGCCGTTTGCGGGCAGCTTCCGACAGGCGAAGGCGCGGGCGTAGTCGAAGAACTCCTCGATGGTATCGGCCCGGAAGACGCCGCACTGGCGGAAGGCCGCGCTGTAGGCGGAGTCGGCGCCGGCCAGGCTGCCCGTATGGCTGGAGGCGGCCCTGGCGCCGCCGCTTGTGCGACCCGATTTGAAGATGACCACCGGCTTGTTGCGGGTGACGCGCGCGGCCACGTCCATGAACTTGCGCCCGTCGTCTATGCTCTCCAGGTAGCCGAGGATCACGTCGGTCTCGTCATCCTCGCCCAGGGCCTCTATCAGGTCCGTCTCGTCTATGTCGGCCTTATTGCCGTAGCTGATGAAGCGGGAGAGGCCGATGTCCTCCCCCACGGCTATGTCGAGGATGGCCGTGCCGAGCGCCCCCGACTGGCTGAAGAAGGCGATGTTGCCAGGCTTTGGCATCGCGGCCCCGAACGAGGCGTTCAGCCTGGTCACGGGACTTATGACGCCCAGGCAGTTCGGCCCGATGCAGCGGATGCCTTCCCGGCGGCACTTCTCGGCCAACTGCTCCTCCAGGCGCGCCCCCTCTTCGCCGGATTCCTTGAAGCCCGCGCTGATGACGATGACGGCCCGGGTGCCCTTGTGCGCGCACTGATCAAGCGCGTCCAGAACGTACTGCGCCGGGATGGCGATCACCGCCAGTTCGACCTCTCCTTCGATCCGGTCCACGGCGGCGTGGCACGGCAGCCCCAGCACCTCGTCCGCCTTCGGGTTGACCGGATAGATGCGGCCCTCGTAGCCGGCGTCCAGCAGGTTCCTCACGACATCGTGCCCCACCTTGCCGGGCGTGCGGCTGGCTCCCACAACGGCGATGGACGCGGGGTCAACAAAGGGCTTGAGCATGAGGGCGGGACCCCCGGGCTGTGTGGCACGAACGAGCGCCGGGCCCCACCCCGGGACCCGGACGCCCGTGAAGGGAAGATACTCTAACAGAACGGATCCGGCCGGGCAAATGGGGCGCCTGCGCTGCGGAATCGGCTTGCTGGAAGCCCCGAACTCCGGTAGCATACGCCCACCGGCGGGCCGGAGCGTGCGGCAGGGCGCACCGCCGACATTTCATCGGGCTGGAGAGTGGCAAGTGGCGGCAAGACGGCAAAGAACGGTGATCACCGGGGGTGCAGGCTTCATCGGTTCCCACCTCTGCGACTACTTCGTCGAGGCCGGGCACGAGGTCATCTGCCTGGACAACCTGCTCACGGGTTCGGGCTCCCACATCGAACACCTCCTGGGCAGGGAGGACTTCCGGTTCATTGACTACGACGTCACCGGCTACATACACGTGGGCGGGCCGGTGGACAACGTGCTGCACTTCGCCTCGCCGGCCAGCCCGGTTGACTACCTCGAGTATCCTATCGAAACCCTGAAGGTGGGCGCACTCGGCACCCATAAGGCGCTCGGGCTGGCCAGGGACAAGGGGGCCCGCTTCCTGCTCGCCTCCACCAGCGAGGCCTACGGCGACCCGCAGATACACCCCCAGCCGGAGACCTACTGGGGCAACGTCAATCCGGTCGGCCCCCGAGGCGTCTATGACGAAGCCAAACGCTTCGCCGAAGCCCTCACGATGGCCTACCACCGCACCCACGGCATGGACACCCACATCGCGCGCATCTTCAACACGTACGGGCCCCGCATGCGCCTCTACGACGGCCGGGCGCTGCCCACCTTCTTCCGCCAGGCGCTCAAAGGCGAGGACCTGACCGTCTACGGTGACGGCTCGCAGACGCGCAGCTTCTGCTACGTTGGCGACATGATCGAAGGGATAGGGCGCCTGCTCAAGAGCGACGAGCACGAGCCGGTGAACCTGGGCAACCCGGACGAGTTGACCATCCTCGAGCTGGCCCGGGAGATCATCGAACTGACGGGCGCCAAGAGCAAGATCGTCTTCGAGCCGCTGCCCACGGACGATCCCAAGGTGCGCCAGCCCGACATCGCGAAGGCCAAGAGGGTGCTCGGCTGGGAGCCCACGACCCCCCGGTCCGAAGGGCTGAAGAGGGCCCTGGATTACTTCAGGGAGCAAGTCGCCCAGGGGGCACAGAATGGCTGATATCCCCGTCCTGTTCGTCAGCGGCGAGAACCTGCCCGAGGCCTGGGAGAAGGCCGTCCTGGCCGTCTGCGAGCACGGCGTCGAGGTCAGGACCGAATACGACAAGCCGGATGACCCGCCCAGCCGCGACGCCACCGTCATGGTCGAGGTGCGCCGCCCGCTGTCCGAGCCGCGCATCCACAAGAACTTCCCCGGCGGCCCCACCGACCTGGAGACTTACCGCCAGGAGGTCGTGGACGGCATCCACGACCACTGGATCAACCCCCGCGAGGGCAAGTGGACCTACACCTACCACCAGCGGCTGTTCGCCTACCGGCCGGTGGCTGACCTGATGAGCCCGGACGAAGGGCCACAGTTCCCGCCTATCAATCAGATACAGTACATCATCAAGAAGCTGGCGGACGTTCCGTACAGCCGCCGCGCGCAGGCGGTGACGTGGATCCCGCACTGCGATCCCGAAACGGACGACCCGCCC
>JAUVVP010000434.1 GCA_030604585.1 Planctomycetota bacterium
AGTATCTGGACCCTTCGAAGCTTCAACCGGCCGCCGATCGGTTCGGCGTTCCCGGCCGGGCCGTGGGCTTCGAGTTCAACCCCCGGGGCGCCCGCGAGTTCGCCAACATAACGGAAACGAATCTCGGCTGGGCCCTGGCCATCATCCTCGACGGCGTGCTCAAGAGCGCCCCCAACATCACCGAGCGTATCCCCGGGTCGGGCATCATACACGGCAACTTCACCGAGGCCGAAGTCACCGACATGCTCAACGTGCTGCGCGCCGGCAGCCTCCCGATGGACATTGAGCTGCTCCAGGAGAGCACGGTCGGCCCGCAGCTCGGACGCGACTCGATCCACAAGGGGCTCACGGCGCTGAGCGTCGCCGGGCTGCTGGTCCTGGCGTTCATCGGCATCTACTACCTCCGGTGCGGGCTGGTCGCCGATGCCGCCCTTATCCTCAATCTTGTCCTGCTGGTGGGGGTGCTCTGCCTGCTCGGGGCGGCGCTGACCCTTCCCGGCATGGCGGGCATACTGCTGACGGTCGGCATGGCCGTTGACGCCAACGTCCTGATATTCGAGCGCATACGCGAGGAGTCCGCCGCCGGCAAAGGCATCCGTGTGGCGCTGCGCAACGGCTACGACCGCGCCTTCACCACCATCGTGGACGCCAACGTCACCACGCTGCTGACGGCCGCCATCCTCTACCTGATCGGCACGGGCCCGGTGCGCGGTTTTGCTGTCACCCTCTCGTTCGGCATCCTGTTTAGCATGTTCACCGCCCTGGTCGTGACCAGGCTCGCCTTCGAGACCATGATCGACAAGGAGTGGATGCACGAGTTCAAGATGTTCTCGCTGCTCGGCCGGCCCGCCATCAACTTCTCCGCCATCCGCAAGCCGGCCTACATGATCTCCGCTGCCGTGGTGGCCGTCGGGCTGGCGGCCTTCGTCAGCCGCGGCGCGGACCTTTACGACGTTGACTTCACCGGTGGGTCCCTCGTGCACATATCCCTGGCCGAGCCCACACCGGTGGGCGAGGTGCGTTCCCGGCTGGCCGAGGGAGGGTTCCCCGATGCGGAGGTCCAGGGCATCCAGACTGCGTCCGCCACGGCGCAGGGATTGACCGACTTCGGCATTCGCATCAAGGGCATCGGCGTTGAGACGGAGGCCATCAGGCAGTCCATCCAGCAGAAGCTGGCGGGGGCGGGCCTGCTCCTGGAGGGAGATACGCTCCAGGAGGCCGCCGACGGCAGGGCCCTGGAGCTTACGCTCGCACAGGGGGTCACCGAGACGCAGATCCGGCAGGCCCTGGGCGAGGGGGGCGACCTGTACTCCGTCCCGCAGCTGGAGACCATCGTTCCGGATGAGAGTGTCGCCGCCGACCGCGCAACCGTGCGGCTCTACGACGTATCGTCACTGGCTGCCCCCCGAGACCTGCGGGCCCGCATGCTGACGGCGTTGGCCGGGCTCGGCCTGGCCAGGAGCGACTACGCCATCGAGAAGTGCGCCCTGAAGGACGGCGCGTCAGCCGAAGGCGGGCCGGCCGAGCTGGAGTTCGTCCTGGACAAGCGGATTCAGGCCGAGCTTCTGGCCATCGAGTTGGAACGCAGCGGCGCCCCGCGGGTCGAAGTGGTGCCGACCGGCACGGAGGGCAGGGAGTTCACGCTCCGCGCGGGGCGGGACGCACTGGAGCAGTTCCAGAAGGAGTTGCCGGCCGGCGCCACGCTTCAGGGCGTGGCGGTGGCGACCTTCGACGGGCTGACGGTCGAGGCCGTCCTTGCGAACGAGATGGCCGAGCAGGATGTCCGGGCGGTCTTTGAGCGCCAGGGAATGCCCCGGGTCCACGTCATTCTGGAGGACGTGGCAAGCACCGCATTCCGCCTGAACCTGAGCTACGAAGCGGTCCGCCGCAAACTGGCGAGCATATTCGCCGACCTGGCGCAGCGCCGCGGGGGCATCTCCTTCGAGGCACTCGGCACCTCGGAGGAGGAGGGGCGCGAAACGGTTCGCGTCAACATGAAGCTGCTCGAGCCGATGAGCTTCGCCGACGTCAAGCACTACCTGCGTGTGGCCGACATCGGCCCATACGCCGAGGAGATCCTTGTCGGCCAGGAGGACCTTGCCCTGGGGACGCTCGTGCGCGAGCTGACGCTGTCCCTGCCGAAGGACAAGGCCGTCCAGATTCAGCAGAAGATCGAGGCATCCTTCGGCGAGGCGCAGCCGGTGCAGAAGATCGTCAAGATCGGCGCTACCGTAGCCGAGGAGATGCGGGGTCGGGCCCTGTTGGCCGTCGTCTTAGCATCCGTCATCATCGTTCTGTACGTCGCGATGCGGTTCCACGCATTTCGGTTCGGCGTGGCGGCCATCATAGCGCTGGCTCACGACATACTGATAACGGCCGGACTGATGGCCCTGGCGGACTGGAGCGGGCTGCTCGGCGACGTCAAGATCAGCCTGGCCACCCTCGCCGCGTTCCTCACCATACTCGGCTACAGCCTGAACGACACGATCGTGGTGTTCGACAGGATCCGCGAGAACATGGCCAGCCTCGGCCGGAAGACGGTCAACGCCGAGCTGATCGACCTGAGCATCAACCAGACCCTCAGCCGCACCATCCTTACCTCGCTGACCACGCTGGCCGTGGTCGTCGTGCTGTACCTGCTCGGCGGGCCCGTGCTGAAAGGGCTTGCCCTGACGCTGATGGTCGGGGTGGTGGTCGGCACCTACTCGAGCATGTTCATCGCCAGCCCCATCCTGCTGGACTGGGCAAGCCTGACGCACGGGGCGGGGCGGCTCTTCCGCATACTCACCTTCCCCTTGAGGCTTCCGTTCAAGCTGATGGGCATGCTGCTGGGCGCGGGCCGTTGAGAGTTTCGAGTTTCGGGTTTGGCGTTCCGGGTTCTCTGCGTGCCGGGTGGCCCGGTAGATGCCGACCTCGAAACCCGAAACTCCGTCCTCAGTCCGCTGTGCGG
>JAUVVP010000349.1 GCA_030604585.1 Planctomycetota bacterium
CCACAGTTCATTGGTGGCAACGTTGAACCTCAACACAATGGGCTTGCAGTAGGGCAGGTCGCCTGTGATCTCCTGCCAACTGCGGCCGCCGTCGCGGGTCCTGTAGACGCCCCCAGCCGCCTTCGAGCCCCAGGTGACGCGGGAGAGCCAGATCGTGTCCTCGTCGCGCGGGTCGATCTCCAAGCCCACGATTGAGACCGAGCCCGGGAAGTCCGTTATCTGCGTCCAGGTCTCGCCGTGGTCGGTGCTCCTCCATAGGTTCGCTCCCGGACAGTAGACCACGCCCGTGGGAGAGACCACCACGTTGAACACCCAATCCTCTCTGTCGAAGACCTTCTGCCAACCGGCGCCGCCGTCCTCACTGCGGTACAGGCCCCCGCCTTCGCCGGAGGCACCCCAGTAGATGCGGTCCGGGCTTGTGGGATCGACGGCAAGCCCGTAGAACATCCGCCGCGAGCCCGGCTGCTCCGCCAGTTGCCGCCACGTGTAGCCGCCGTCAGTTGACTTGAAGACGCCCCCTCCGGCCCGTCCTGCGGCCGGTTCGGGGTCGCCGTCCATGCCCAGATAGAGGATGTTGCCGTCGCGTGGATCGGCCGCGAGAGCCCGGGGGTAGGACTGCCCCCACATGCAGTTAACGGTGGGCCGGCGATCGGGCAGCCCCTCGCCGACAAGGTGGAAGGACTCGCCCCCGTCTTCGCTGATGAGCACGCGGTTAACGGGCTCCTCCCACAGGGAGCAGGTCGAGACGAGCCGCTCCCTGCCGTCCTCCTGCCATGCCAGCACCCGCCACTGGTGGCCGCTGAGGGCCGTGTCGTACTTCAGGGGGCATAACTGCCGCCACGTGTCCCCGCCGTCCTCACTCACCAACAGCCCTTCGTCCATGGCAGTGACGTAGGTCTTGCTCCCGCAGAAACGGATGTCCGTGACGCAGGTGATGTCGGCGCCCCGGTCGCGCTCCTGCCAGGTCTTGCCGCCGTCGCTGCTCAGGCATAGGCGCCAGTTGCCGGCGATGAAGAGCTCTTCCGGGTCGCGCGGATTGACGGTTAGGTTCCGAGGGTTGCTGATCGGACACGTCCCGGCCGCCCGCGCGCCGTAGTCGTCCGGCAAGGTGGGGTTGGCGTCGAAGTCCCTTTGCATGGACCGGACCTCTTCCCAGTTCCGGCCGCCGTCATCAGACCTGTAGAAGAACCCATCCCAGGCCATCGTGGCGATGCAGAAGACGGTGTCTGGGTCGCTGGGATGCACGCAGACGTCCCGCACGACGCACTTCTGCCTGATGCCGTTGCTCCTGCTCCGCCAGTTCATGCCGCCGTCCGTCGAGAGCCATATGCCGTCGTTCGCGAACGCGCCGTAGATGAGGTCGGGATTGCCCGGGGCGAAGACGGCACTGGTGGCGCTTGCCGGCGTCTGCAGCGCTGCCCAGGTGGTGCCGCCGTCTTCGCTCTTGAGGAGGCCGGCTGAGGTGTGGGCTGCTATGAGCAGGCGCGGGTCAGCGCCGCAGACCGTCAGGGACGAGACGCTGCCGCCGGGCACCTCATGGCGCTTCCTCCAGGAAACGCCGCCGTCCTCGCTCCTGAGGATTCGCCCGTCGGGCGTCCCCGCATAGACGACGCTGCCGTCCGAGGGATCGACGGCGATGTTCCTGACGCTCTTGCCCCGCTCGGCCGTAATGGCCAGCGCATCTCGTGCGGTCTGCTCAAGCAGCCGCCATGTCTCGCCCGCGTCGGTGCTCTTGCAGATGCCGCCTACGGTCCCCGCGTACACTGTGTCCGGGTTGCCGGCGTCCACGGCCAGGGAGTAGACGGCGTAGTCGGCAAGCCCCATGTTGCTGAAGCGCCAGTGCCGGCCGGAGTCCTCGGTCTTGTACACCCCGCCCACGTCTCCGCCGACGTAGATGACGCCATCTGACGCAGGATGGAACGCACATGACCAGTAGAACCCCCCGCCACCCCAGCCACAGTGCTCCCAGTGGCGCCTCGCCGGCTGGGCCGCTGTGACACCAGCGACCAACACCGTCAGCGCCGCGACGCTCAGCCCGAGACAGGCCGGTCCGTTCAGTGCACATCGAAGCATGAGCCGGTTCCTCCGCTTGCGTAACCCGGTCTGGCAGTGGCTCGCGGCGCGCGTCCGCCGGCCAGGCCTACGGGCCCTCCCAGTTGCGGCTGTCGGGCACGGGCAGCTTCACGCCTCCCTGCTGCGCCGATTCGTGGGCGACTATGCCGGGCAGGACGAAGTCCATCGAGCGGTGCGCGTCCACGGGCGGCGGCCGGTCCTCGAGAACACTCGCGATGAACTCGTCCACCATGACGGCTACCTGGTCCCGGCCGTCGCCGCGCGTCAGCATGTCGCCGGGCATGTCCTCCCAGCCCCCCATGCCGGGCACGACCGCTTCGCTGTACCATCGGGCTGACTGCCTGCCGTCGTTGGTGATGCGGGCTGAGCCGGCCGTGCCCACCAGGTTGTGGTACGTCGCCATCGGAGAGGCGACGGCGAAGCCGTTGGTCAGTCGGATTATCGCGCCCTCGGCCGTTTCCAGCAGGGCGGCCTCCAGGTCAATGGCGCCCAGGTCCGGCGCGGTGTGGGTGCCGGTGGACAGCCCCACCGCCGAGACGACCCGGTCGTCCATGATCGCCAGCAGCGGCCCCAGCGTGTGCGAGCAGTAGGTGATGGGAGGCAGGTCCGCCCGCCAGGTCCTGGCGGCGCCCGGACGCTGGCGCCGGCTGGCATAGGGCACGAAGCCGGCCTCGTCGGCCAGCATGCTGTCGCGGCAGTCGTGGGTGTAGTCGCCCTCGGCGTAGACGATCCGCCCGAAGGCGCCGTCGTCCGCCTTGGCCTTGAGCCCCTCCACCCAGCCCCTCCAGAGGTAGTCCTCGGCGAGCATGAAGCTGCGGCCTGCCCGACGGGCGGCCGCCACGACATCCTTCGCCTCGGCGACTGAGTAAACGCACGGCGTCTCGCAGAGCACGTGGGCTCCCGCGTCCAGAGCGCGGATCGACTGGTCAGCGTGACAGGGCCCGGGCGTAATCACCGCCACCACGTCCAGCCCTTCCGACAGGAAGGCGTCGAAGTCGGTGTGCGTCGCCATGCCGGAGAAGCCCGCCAGCCGCTTGGGGTCGCTGTCGCAGACCGCCGTCACACGGCACTGCGGGTGGCCCTCCAGCAGCTCGACGAACTGCCGTCCCCTGTTCAGGCCGGCCACTCCGCATCGCAGTTCCCTCATGACTCGGCCTCCATCCGCCTGATGGCGCGCTTGAGTTTGGCAGCGTTGGCCTTCACCTTCGCCGGCGGCACCTCGATGATGCCCATCATCATGACCCGCTTGAGTATGCGTGCGGCCATCGGCGTCCTGCTCTTTGCCGGCGTGTAGCTCCCCTTGTAGAAGGGACAGCGGATCGGGCAGTCTCTGTGATGATACGCCGTGGACTTGCGAAAGATGGGGAAGGTGTGCGCCGGCCGTTCGGTGAACTCGTAACCCAGCGGGACGCCCTCCTCGGCTGCCACCTGCTTGAAGCGCTCGTAGCTGAGGCCGTGCCTGTCCCCCTCCCACAGGCAGGCCCAGATGTAGCCCACCTGGCCCGCGTGCTTCGGAACGGTGCGATTGCGAAGCCAGGC
>JAUVVP010000224.1 GCA_030604585.1 Planctomycetota bacterium
CCACCTGGACGTGGAAGCTGCTGCGGTGCTCGCACAGCACGCGCGGGCCGTCGAAACGCTGGCCGTTCCACTGCCAGATACGGACGACCGGGCTCGCGTCCCCAACGATGAGGTTGAAGTCGTTCGAGTGGATGTGGCCCGTCTCGTGGGGGAAGTCCACCTCGGTGCGGTCGGTGTTGTCATACCGTATCCGCCCAAAGCACTTCCTCCCGTCCGGCCAGCGGCCGTGGTAGCCGATATAGATGCCGTCGGCGTGCCAGTACTCGTGCCCGACGGACTCACCGCCCTGGCGGGGGCGTATCTGCCAGGCCTGGCCCGTCTTCAGGTCCAGCCCCCAGATGCGGTTGTCCACCTTGTCCCACGGCCCCTCGTGGCAGAAGGTGAGCAGGTGGGCCTGCGTCGGCGAGGTGTTGACGTGGCCGATCCAGGTCTTCTCCTCCCACGCCATGTCGGCCCCGCCGCCGTCGGTTGCGATGCGGTGGATTCGGCTGAGGGGGTGGGCCGCCCAGGTCTCGGCGAAGCCCGCGTAGATGTAGCGCAACGGCGTCCGGATGCGGTCTGACAGGTCCTCGACTATGCCCGCGCAGACGTACTTGCCGTCCGCCGTGCAGTTGAGCATGGACTGGCGGAAGCCCTCGGGCATCGTCCAGAGCGCGCGCATCTCGAGCGAGCGCAGGTCCAGGGCAACGACTCCCCGGTCGTACCAGAAGTAGGCCTCCGCTCGGGTGGGATTGACGCAGGCGGCCAGGAAGCCGGCCTCGCGCTCCAGGTCGGTGAGCTGCGTGATCTCGCCGCTCTCCAGGTCAATGCCGAACAGGTTGGCACGGTTCTCGCGGTCGGAGCCGAACAGCAGCCGCCGCCCGCCGTCGTACCATCCCGGGTTGGTGAAGTAGAGGTGGTGGCTGTGCCCCCTGTAATCGGTGAGCTGGCGGACGGTTGCTCCACTCACTGGGTCCTCATACTCCTTCCACTCCGCCGGCCAGATTCGTGCACCGGGCCTTCGTTTCCTCCTGCCCATCGAACTCATCGCAATCGTCGTCCTCCCTCAGTACGGTCGTTAGCGGCGCTGCGGCTGCGTCCGCGCATATGAAGAACGCATCCAGCGTCTCCACAACCGGTAGCCGTGGCGAGGGGGCCTGTCACAAGCGCGGCCGACCGACCAGCAGCGGGAACTTCCACGGCCGGTGCGCGTCTAATATGATGCACGAAAGGCGGGAGTTCAAGTTCTGGGAAACAGACCGCATGGTCCTGGGAGGACGTAAGATGAGCGCGAAAAAGGTGATATGGCCGGCAGTGCTGGCGTTTGTGCTCGTGTGTCGGACGGTTGGGGCGACGGGCATCCTGGTGCCGGATGAGGAGAAGCTCCCGCCCCTGGCCATCAAGAGCCATCGGGTCAACGTCCGCATCGAGGGCAACATGGCCACGACGCGGGTGAGCGAGGTCTTCCTCAACAGCACGGACCGGCGGCTCGAGGCGACCTTCATCTTCCCCATCCCGCCCGAGGCGGCGCTGACTGACTTCGCCATGTACATCAACGGCAAGCGCCAGAGCGGCGAGATCGTCGAGGCCGACCGCGCCCGCCAGATATACCAGGACATCGTCCGGCGCCTGCGCGACCCCGGCCTGCTCGAATACCTGGACTCCGGACTGCTGCGCATGCGCGTCTTCCCCATCGAGCCGAACAGCGAGACCAAGGTCGAGGTCACCTACACCCACGCGCTGCCCTTCGAGAGCGGCGTCTACGAATACACCTTCCCGCTGAAGACGGGCCACCGGGCATCGAAGGTGCTGGAGGACTTCACCCTGAGCGTTGAGATCACAAGCCACCTGCCGCTGAAGAGCGTCTACTCGCCGACCCACGACGTGGGCGTCACGCGCAAGGACGACCATCACGCCCTGGCGGGATTCGAACGGAGCGGCGCCGTGCTCGACACCGACTTCACGCTCTTCTACACGGTGAGCCGCGAGGACTTCGGCCTGAACCTGCTGACTCACCGGCGGGCGGGCGAGGACGGCTACTTCGCCCTGATGATCTCGCCCCGCGTCGAGATCGAGCAGCGGAACGTGATGGCCAAGGACGTCTGCTTCGTCATAGACACGAGCGGCAGCATGCAGGAGCAGGACCGCATCGCGAGCGCACGGAAGGCGGTCAAGTTCTGCCTGAGGGCCCTCAGCCCCGGCGACCGTTTTGCCGTGGTCACGTTCAGCACGGGGGTGGAGGTCTTCGGCGACGGGCTGACGGAAGCGACCCCGGAGGCCGTTGAGAGGGCCGTGGCCTACGTCGAGAAACTCGAGGCGCGCGGCGGGACGGACCTGTGCGGCGCCGCGCTGCACGCGCTGCGCATGGCGCCCGAAGGCGGCCGCCCGTATCTGACCGTGCTGGTCACCGACGGCAAGCCGACCGTGGGCGTGACCGAGCCAGGCGAGATCATCAGGAAGGTCGAGGAGGCCAACCGGGCGAACGTGCGCGTCTTCACGTTCGGCATCGCGGAGAACCTGAACGTCGTCCTGCTGGACCGCATCGCCGAGGCGACGAGGGGCTACAGCGAGTACGTCGCGCCCGGCCGCGAGATCGAGCAGAAGATATCGAGCTTCTTCCGCAAGGTGAGCCACCCCGTGCTCTCAGAGCTTCAGCTCGCCTTCGGCGAGATCAAGGTCAGGGACCTCTACCCGCAGCGGATGCCCGATCTGTTCCGGGGCAGCCAGGTGATTGCCTTCGGGCGCTACAGCGGCGGCGGCGACGTGGCGGTCCAGCTCACCGGCGCCCTGAAGGACGAGAGAAGGACCTTCGCCTACGACGCCTCCTTCCCGAAGGAGAACGCGGCCAACGGGTTCCTGCCGCATCTGTGGGCACGCCGCAAGATCGGCTACCTGCTCGACCAGGTCCGGCTGCACGGCGAGTCGAAGGAGCTGACGGACGAGGTGATGCGCCTGAGCAAGGAGTACGGCATCGCCACGCCCTACACGTCCTATCTGGTCCTTGAGAACGAAGAGGCCTATCGGCGCCACGGGATCCTGCGGCGCGACGCGCTCAAAACGCTGAGGGCCGCCGGCGTGGCAGCGGCGGCGCCGGAGGAGGCGCAGCGCTTCCGTCACGCTCGGGAGATGGCAGACTTTGTCACTGCCGGATCGGTAGGCGCCGACGCCGAAGGCGGCAGGGCGGTCCGGCTCAGCGAGGCCATCAGCGACCTGAAAGAGGCCGAGCCGGTGACCGGACGCGGGGCGTTGGGCGCCAACATCCACCGTGTCGGCGGGAAGAGGTTCCTCTACGTCGGCGGCACCTACGTGGACACCGAGTTCGCCGAGCAGATGGAGATGCTCCAGCTCAAATGGGGCAGCGACGCCTACTTCGCCGTGCTGGACGCCATGCCCGAGCTGAAGGACTACCTGGCGCTGGGCGAGTCCGTGGTGGTAGTGATCGGGGACAAGGCCCTGGTCATTGCCGACGAGGGCAAGGACGAGATGTCCGCCGAGGAGATCAAAGAGTTCTTCGACCAATAACCCGCACGTTCTCGCCGCGCAAGGCGCGGAGCTTGGCCCCCGCCGGCGGGGAGGCCGAGAAAAAGGCACCAGAATGAGTTCTGCAAGCCCTACAATAGACCGATGCCGTGACGCAGCGTTGACGATGCGGGGAGTGCTTCTCATCGCGGCGACAATCCTGGGCGGCCTTGCACTGTGCACGGCCGCCCGGGCGGCCTACTTGGAAGACGACGATGCGGCGGAGGCGCCCGCGCGGCTCATCGTGGCGCCGCGGCCGCCGCGGCCGCCACGGCCCGTGCCGGACAATCCCCTGACGCGGGCGGTCCGGCGGATGTCCGTCCGCCGCGGCTACAGCTACAAGGGGCTGACGGTCTTTCCCGTCGAGACACCGCACGTGCTCGACCGAACCGATTACCCCTCCATCGCCGAGGCCCTCCGGCGAGGCGTGCTGCGCATAACGGAGAAGGGGACGGGGAGCGTGCCCGTCCTCCTGGCGGAGAACACGGGCGATCGGCCGATCCTCATGCTCGCGGGCGAGATGGTGCTGGGAGGCAAGCAGAACCGAATCCTGCGGGAGGACCTGCTCCTGCCCGCAAAGAGCGGCCGCCTGGAGCTGCCCGTACTGTGCGTGGAGCGAAGGCGCTGGAGCGGACCGGAGGCGGCGTTCAAGAGCAATACTGCCATTGCCGCGCTGAACGTCCGTGCCGCCGCCAGCACCCACCAGGACCAGGAGGCGGTCTGGAAGGGCGTCAGCGACTACCAGGCCGCCCTCCGCGTGTCATCGCCCACCGAAGACCTCCAGGCCGTGCAGGACTCCCCGGAGGTGCGCAAGGCGGTGGCCGACTACGTCGAGGGGTTCCGCAAGCACTGGCGGCCCGACACGGTGGGCATGGTCGTGGCCCGGCATGGGCGCATCGTGGGGGTGGACGTCTTCTGCAACGCAGCGCTCTTCCGCAAGCACCGCGACCGGATACTCGAGTCCTACGCCGTCGATTGCTACGTCGCACGGCGAAGGCTGCGCGCGGGCGGCACGGCGTGGCGGAAACTCGTTCCGGATCGCCGGGAGGCGGAGCGGTTCCTGCGGCGAACGCTGCGCGCCCACCACGAATGGCGCGCGACGCCGGGCGCCGGCCGGCTGCTGGCCGTCAGCGGGGCAGGCCTCCGGGGAACCGGCCTGGTCTACCGGCAGGCGCTGCTGCACGCATCCCTGTTCGCCGAGGACCAGGTGATCATGCCGCCGGTGCCTCTGCCGCGTCCGATCCTCCGGCGCAGTCCACAACGCCGGCTCGAGTGATCGCCCGCTCGGCGGGGGGATGGGGGCAGGCGGCCAGTTTACACTGGCCGACGGAGCCGCGCTTTCAGAGATGACAACCGGTAGGTGCCGTGCGAGCCACGGACGGGTGGGGCCTTCGTGCCGATGAAATACGTTAGGGGATCTTTGTTGGACCGCCTACCGGGCGCGCTTGATAAGCTGACGGGCCTGGCGGACCAGGCCCGCGACGATC
>JAUVVP010000432.1 GCA_030604585.1 Planctomycetota bacterium
CGATGTCCTTGCCGCGGATCTCGTAGCTGACCTCCTCCTGCAAGGGATAGGCGGAACCGATGGCTATCTTGACCTCTTCGGCGGTCCGGTGGCCTACCTCCAGGCCATACATGTCACGGATGTAGGTGATGATGGCCTCGTCCATCTCGTCGCCGGCCACGCCGAAGCTCTCCAGCGTCACCACCTCGCCCATGCTCATCACGGCCACCTCCGTGGTGCCGCCGCCGATGTCAATGATCATCGTGCCGACCGGTTCGCTGATCTTCATGCCGGCGCCGATCGCACCGGCCTTCGGCTCGGCAACGGTATAGACCTTGCGCGCGCCGGCGTGGATGGCGCTGTTCATGACGGCCTTCTTCTCCACGGCCGTGATGCCGCTGGGGACGCTGACCAGCACGCGCGGCCGCACCCCCCAGGAACGGCGCTGCACCTTCTGGATGAAGTAGCGCAACATGATCTCGGTGATCTCGAAGTCGGCTATCACGCCGTCTTTGAGCGGGCGGATGACCTTGATGTTCTCCGGTGTGCGCTCGGTCATGCGCTTGGCTTCGTAGCCGACGGCGCGACCGTTCAGGGGAACGACGGGCGGATTGGTGCCGGTCTTGATGGCAACCACGGACGGCTCCATCAGTTCGATCCTTCCGCCCACGCAGACCAGCGTGTTGGCGGTGCCCAGGTCGATCCCCAGGTCCAGGGCCCCCAGGCTCATGACGAAGTTGAGGGCCTTTCTGATGGTTACGTCAACTCTGGCGGCCATTCTCCCTGTGACCTCCGCGTGCCCCCGTGGGCGGCGCCCCGTCGCGCCAGCCCAATTATATACCCCGCCCGGGCAAAAGTGCAACCATCCCCCCGCCAAAGCAAAAAGGCCGGGACAGCTTCACCGATGACTGGAAGCTATCCGGCCGCTTGTCTTGCAGGCAGTCGTCTTGATCTTTCCGATGCGACGAAGTCGTGGCACTACCGACTCCGCTATCCCTCGGACGCGCCCGGCGCGGGGCCGCTCATTCGGCGCCGGGGAAGTCCATGGGTTCGCCCATCATCTCCGCGTCGCCACCCATGGCTCCCATCATGCCCATCATGACCATGCCCATCAGGCTTTCCAGCTCCTGCTCTCCCACTGCCAGGCTGCCCTGCACGTCGGCGCCCTTGGCTGATATCTGAATCTTGTCCAGTAAGTCGACCGTGGGCTGCATCATGTCGGCCATCATGGGGAGGGCCTCCGCCTGGGCGGCCATCTCTTCCTTGGCCTCGCTGATCTTGGCCTGTGCCTCAGCGACCGCCTCCTTCGCGTCGGCCGCGCTGGCCAGCCGCAGCATGCCCCTGATGCTCAACCGATCGGAGAGGGTGATCCCGAGTCCCGCTCCCCTGGCGCCTGCCATCCAGGCCGCCCCTTCCAGGTCCGCCGTCATCTCCTCGGTCAGCACCAGCCCGACGCTGACGTGGTCGTCGGCGAACTTCGAGCCCATCCGCCACATCTCGGTCACGTCGGCATGCTGACCGCCCTTGTGGACTATGATCACCTGCGCGAGCGCGTCCTCCTCTGCCGCCATCAGGATGGTGGTGTCGTCCACGACCGCGAGCAGCACCTGCTGCGGGTCCGGGCCCATGGCCACGGGCGCCTGCACCTGATAGGCATCCATGCCCTCAACGGTCAGCGGGCTTCCCTGCTCGGCAAGAAGGCCCGCCCCGATCTCGACCAGGGTCGTGCTCTTCATCTTCATCACGCCGCACCACGAGGGAGCCTGACCCGCTGCCGGCGGGCCCTCCGGCTCCTGGAAGAACCACGTCATGCTCTCCATCTGCTGCACTTCAGGGGGTATCTGCTCTCCTTCCGGCACCATGGCCTGCACAACCTCGGAGCTGAGCAGCCCGGCCACGTCCACCGTCGCGTAGCCCATCGTGCCGGGGGGCGCCAGTTCGAGCGCGGCCGGAGCGGGAGGAAGGCTCGGTTCAGCCGGCGCCGCCGTCTGCGCCGGAGCAGCCGTCCGCACCGGCACCCCAACCCCTGCGTCCCTGTAGTGCAGGATGTCCGCCATGGTCATGATGATGGCGAACAACAGGAGGGCACAGGAGGCGATCAGCAGGCCCTGGATTAGTTTGTTGTCCATTATTCTTCGTGCCTCTTGCTGATGAGCGGGAACCGAGACGCGGCCTCAGGGGGCCCAGGGGATCTCCGTGGTCACCTGGTCGCCCTGCTCCACCTGTTTGCCGCTGGCCAGCAGCTTGATGCGGCCTGCCGATACCTCCGACTGCACGTCGTGGACGACCAGCTTAGCGATGTATGCGCCGTCGCTATAGATGGTGAACTGGGTATTCGGCTTGACCCCGGCCGCCCCGCCTTTGTCCACAACAGCGACCCCCAGCTCGCGGTTGACACGGACAACCCGGCCGTTGATGATGGGCAGGGGCGCCGGCGGTATGTGCACGTCCCTCTCGAGCAGCTCCCCGATGATGGCTTCCAGCCGTTCCTCGTTCACGGCCACTATCTGGTGAGCCTTCTTAGAGTCGGCGAGCTGGTGCTCCAGGTCGTCGATGGACTTGTTCCTTTCGGCGACGTTATTCTGCAGCGAGTCGATCTTGTCCAGGTTCGCCTGGATTGTCCCGTCCCGCTTGACGACCTCTGCCTCGAGCCCGTCAATGGACTCCTGGCGGGCCGCCACGACCCCGTCGAGGCTGTTGATCTTGTTGGCGTGCTGCTCCACGATCCCGGTCAAGGTGACGGCCTGCGTGTTCAGGTCCCGGGAGCGGGCCCTTTCGTCGGCCAGGTCGCTCGTCAGCACGTCGAGCTGGTTCTGCAGGTCGTTCTTCACCCTGTCCAGAGCACGGGTCTTGTCCTGAAGCTCCCCTTCGGCTTTCTTGCGGCTGTCGTCCGTGGCCCTATGGGCCGCGACCTCTTCCCTGTACCTCTTGCCGAAGTCCTCCCGCTTTCCGTACAGAATCATCTGCGAGACGGCGAAGCCCGCGC
>JAUVVP010000424.1 GCA_030604585.1 Planctomycetota bacterium
CAAGGCGGCAGGCGCAAAACGCCGGAAGCGTGGCTGAAGCCACGTTGAGGACGTTTTGCGCCGACAACACAGCCATCGGGCTTCGCAGCCGGCCGCAGTAGATCCGGGTTCTGCAATAGCCCCTAAGGTCTTGCGTTCCTGGTCTGGCGGCCGCCGGGTCACGCCTTCTCGTGGAGAATCGGGGCCTCAGAGCCGCGATCGCCTTGCGCCATGAGCACAATGGATGCGATCCTGCTGGGTGTGCTCCAGGGGTTGACGGAGTTCCTGCCCGTCAGCAGTTCGGCGCACCTGGTCGCCGCACAAGAGCTGCTCGGCGTTCACTCGCCGGGCATTCTGCTGGAGGTGGCGCTGCACCTGGGCACCCTGGTGGCGATCCTCGTGGTCTTCTGGCGCGAACTGCTGACCGTGGCCGCCGACGGCTGCCGCGGCCTGTTCATGCACCTCAAAGGCGGCCGAGCGCGGGCCGTCTCGGAGCAAGCCCCGCTCTTCTCGACCGCCGTGGCCATCGTCGTGGGCTCAGTGCCCGTCGTCTGCGTGGGAGTGCTGTTCGAGGAGGCCATCGAGGGCTTTTTCGACAGCCTTCTGAGCAGCGGCGCGTTCTTGCTCCTGACGGGATTGATCCTTTTGTCTTCCCGATTCGCGCCCAGGCCGAGAACGGACCGGGTGGGTGCGGGACGGGGCTTCGTCATCGGGATCGCGCAGGCGGCGGCGCTGCTGCCCGGCATCAGCCGGTCGGGCGCCACCATCGTAACCGGCTGCCTGCTCGGGGTGGACCGCCGGGCGGCGGGCCGCTTCTCGTTCCTGCTGGTCGTGCCCGCCCTGGCGGGGGCGGCCCTCTGGAAGCTGCGCCACGTCCTGCCGGCCGTCACGGAAGTGTCACCCGGCGCGGAGGATCCCCTTGTACAGGCGGGGGTCCTGGCCGCCGGCGCGCTGGTCTCCGCCGTGGTGGGGACGGTCTGCCTGCTTCTGCTGCTGCGCGTAGTGGAGCGGGGCCGGTTGCACTGGTTTGCCGCCTACTGCCTGCCGGTGGGTGCCTTGATGACGGCGGCCGGTCTCCTGTCCTGAAGGAACGCCCATGAGCCGAGACGACTCAAAGGAACGGCCCGCGCCGGGAATTGACTACTTCCGCGAGTCGAAGTCGTTCGCGCTGAGCATCGTCAGCATCATACCGCTCATCTTGGTCTACCACTGGGGGATAGTGCAGAGCGGCTACGGCGTGCGCAACATGGCCGAGAGCTGGCTGGTGGGCCCTCTGCAACTGGTCGGCCTGGAGGCGGCCCACCTGCTCAACATCGCCCTGGTCATCGCCCTCATAGCCGTCCTATGGCGCAGCGAGCGGACGGCGTCGGTCAGCCTGCTGCTGGTGGTGGCCATGATAGGTGAAGCGGCCTTCTACGCGGCGCTGCTCTACAAGGGCGGGCCGAGCATCGCCGGCTTGCTGGACGAGCGCGCCTCGCACGTCTTCTTCGCGGTGGACTTCAGGCCCGCTGCCCCGCTGTTTCTGGCCCTCGGGGCCGGCGTCTACGAAGAGCTGGTCTTCCGGCTCCTGCTGCTGGGCGGGGGCGCCTGGCTGATGCGCAAAGTGTTCCTGTGGAACAGGACATGGAGCGTGGCCGTGGCGCTCGTGGTGTCGAGCTTGTTCTTTGCCGCCGTGCACCACGTCGGGCCGCTGGGCGAGCCGTTTGAGAGCTACAGTTTCCTTTTCCGCGCGGTCTGCGGGCTGCTGCTCGGGGTGGTGTTCCTGGTGCGAGGGCTGGGCGTGGCGGTCTGGACCCACGCCATCTACAACGCGCTGGTCATGCTTCAGCTCGCCGATACGTGGTATTGATGAGCTTCGCGCTGGCAGAAGAAACAGTCTTCGGAGAGTCGTCCTCGTCCTCGTTCTCGAAGCCATTGTTCTCGCAGGGATTACGACGACGAGGCTTGCCCGCCGCATGTTTGGCAGGACGAGGACGAGGACCGCTCGCTGCGCTCGCTGAGGACGAGGCGTTTCTTTTGCTGCGCAAACGTCATTAGGAACCGCCTGATCGAGTTCGAGGATGGGGCCCGCCGGCAGGCTGCTTGGCGGGACGACGACGAAGGACGAGTCAAGCCGGCCCTGACCTCCCTGACAAGGCGTCAATCGGCAGTCGGCGCGGCCGGTTCCTCTGCCCCCCTCACCTTCTCCCCCCACTGGAAGTCCCCAAGGACCGCCTGAGCGGTGTTGGTCAGGTGGTCGCCTATCTTCTCGTAGTTGTAGACGCAGTCCACGAAGGTCAGGCCGCTGTAGAAGTTGCACTCTTCGGCGCTGAGCCGGTTCAGGTGGCTCTGGCGGAACTCCTTCTGCATGGCGTTCAGCTTCGTTTCGCTCTCGAAGGCGGCCCTGGCGGCGTCGCGGTCGGAGTGCTGGAGCGCCTGGATGACCGTGTCGAACATCTTCTCGACCTCGGCCCGCATCATGGACAGCTCCTCGAGGGCGGCATCTGTGAAGGGCAGCTTGTCTTCGATCTTCCGCTCGGCGGCCTCCAGCAGGTTGACCGCGTGGTCGCCCATCCGCTCGATGTCGTTGACGCTGTGCAGCAGCACGGGCAGCTCGTTGGACTCGGCCGGGCCGAGGTCGCGCCGACTGACGTGGATCAGGTACTGCGTGATCTTGTTCTGAAGGTTGTCGATCGCGTCCTCTTTCTGGCGCACCAGTTCCAGCTCGGCGGGGTCGTCGTTGAAGAAGGCGTCGCCGGCGTTGCGCACGGCGGAGGCGGCCAGCTCTATCATCCGCACGACCTCCCGGCGGGCCTGTTCCAGGGCGATGGGCGGATTGTCCAGCAGGTGCTCTTCCAGGTACTGCGGCTCCACGGCAACGATGTCCGTCTCGCCCGGCACCAGGCGCGTTACTATGATGGCCAGCAAACCGGCCAGGGGCATGAATATCAGCGTGTTGACCACGTTGAAGATGGTGTGGCTCAGGGCGATGTGGGCCATCACGGTGATCTCGGTCAGCCCGCCGGGCATGAGCCACTCAATGAACTGCGTGTATGGGCGGTAGAAG
>JAUVVP010000038.1 GCA_030604585.1 Planctomycetota bacterium
AATCCCTTTACCAAGCCCGGCTTCGTGCCCAGCTACCAGCGCATGCGGTGGGGCCTGACCACCGCGCTCATCGCCGGCGCCTACTTCTCCTACGAGATCAACACGCAGGGCCACGGCAGCCTGGGCCTGATGTGGTTCGACGAGTACGACAACGCCGGCAAGGGCCGCCACTACCTGGGCCTGCCCACGTCGCCGGCCCGCGTGCTGATGGACTTCGGCGAGGAGGGCCGCGTCTACCGGCGGGACTACGAACGCGGCGTGGTCCTCTGCAACCCGTCCGAGCGGGAAGTGACAGTCGAGCTGGGCGCCACCTTCCGGCACATCAAGGGCACGCAGGTCTCCGAGGTCAACAGCGGCCGGGAAGCCACCTCCGTCACTATCGGCCCGATGGACGGCCGCATCTTGCTGCGCTGACGGGCGGAGGCGCTACGCGTTGGGACAGGGAGGGTGAAATGTGCAGGGAAAGGACTTCACCTGAGTTGGGAAGTCGCAGTCGGAAGATTCGGACCAAGGGAGGACGGGCCATGTTCGGCGCGGTCGCATTGCTGGGCCTTGTTGGACTTCTGTTGGTACAGTCTGCTGCCTACGCGGCGGAAGGGCCGTTGGGAGAGCCACGCGCCCGGGTATGCCTGAACGGCGACTGGCAGCGGCAGGCCGGCGGCGGCGTAGAGGCCGTGCCCGAAGACGGATGGGAGACGGTGCGCGTGCCCGAGTACGCGCCGGCCGCGGCAAAGGGATCGGCGTGGTTCCGGCTGGACTTCACCATTCCCGAGGGCTTCGGCGGCGAAGGCAGGCGCATCCTGCTGCGCTTCGTGCGCGTGCGCCACTACGCGCGGGTGTTCCTGAACGGGCAGCAGTGCGGCGAGAACTACGGCGCGCGGGCGCCCTTCGAGGTGGACGTGACGGACGCCGCCCGCGTTGGTGAGACGAATCGCCTGGAAGTCTGGGTCCACCACTGCGGCGGGGCGTACGCGATGGCCGGCAAGGTGATCGAGGACCTCGAGACGGTCAAGCGTCTCTCCACCTTCGAGGGGTACCGGGAGCAGGCCACCATCGCGGAGGATGTGTTCCTGCTGGCGCGGCCTGAGCTTCACGTGTCGGACGTGCTCGTGATGTCGTCGGTTCGCGACAAGCGGCTGAGCGTGCGCCTGACGCTGACCAATCAGTCGGGGGAGCGGCGCAGCGTCGTTCTTGCGAACAGGGTGTTCCTGGAGGACGAAGAGGCGCTGGCGATGCCCGGGCAGGAGGTGGCGTTGAATCCGGATGAATCGCGAACCGTCACGGTCTCCGCGCCCTGGGCAGACCCCAAGCTGTGGGGGTATCCCCCCTACGGGGAGCCGGTCCTCTATCACCTGGAGACACGCCTGGTCGCAGGCGAGGGCGCGCCGGTGGACCGCCTGGTGACCCGCTTCGGCTTCCGCGAGGTCTGGACCGAGGGCGACCGGATGGTCCTGAATGGTCAAGATCTTCGCGTGCTCGGCTACTGGGTGCCGGAGGGCTCGGGCCGCTCGCAGTGGACGCTGCGGATGGCAGCCATTCAGTCGGCCGGCTGCAACGCAATCCATAACCACGCGGAGCAGCGCGAGCCCGCCTTCTACGACGTCGCCGACGAGCTGGGCCTGCTCGTATGGGACGCCAACTACTGCGGCGGACCGCTCGGCACAACCTCTAACATGACCGAAGCCCCCTTTCCGGACGTGCTGGCCGAGCTGGACCGGCAGTATCCCCTCTGGGCCAGAACCGTGGCGAACCACCCCAGCGTCGTGATCCTGATGATGGAATGCCTGTTCAACGAGGAGGCCGCCGTCCGGCTTGGGGAGACCTACCTCGCAGCCGACCCGACGCGGCTCATCCACCGGGGAGGCGGCATGGTGCGGCCCATGCACCTGGCGGCCTATGCGTCCAACTTCGAGATGGACAGCGAAGACCCCCTGTCCAGCATCAGGTCTACATACGAGGACTGGGCCAGGGACCTTGTGGACTTCGAGGGGCGCAAGGTGCCCCTTATCAACAAGGAGATCTGGTACAAGCACGACTGGCGGAACCCGCCCAGCCCCGAGGCCGTAGCCAGGGCCACCGGTGAGGCCATTGACTACCTGAGCGAGCAGGGCCTGCCCGGCTTCATCCTCTACAGCCAGGAGGCCTATGACGAGCAGCAGCCGGCAGAGGAGCCGATCTCCTGGCCCAGCCGCTCCGGCGAAGGGCAGCACCACGAAGACGTCGTGATGGGGGGGCATCCGTGGGACGTCCGGGGCTTCGTGAACTTCCACGAGCCGGGCAGGCCGGCCTTCCGGCCTCTGCCCACGGCGCAGGCGATGCGCCGGGCGAGCGTTCGCTACTTGAGGCACGAAGTCCCGGTGGCAAGGACGCGCCGCCCCGAAGTCATCGTGCGCGTGGCGCGCCGCGGCAGGCCGGTCGTTGGCACCTACGTCTACGCCGTCCCGGTCGCTGGGACGGTTGCCGCCCCTGTCGGCATGCGCACCGACCGCAACGGCACGGCCTGGTTCTGCCTGCGGGACCCGGGCAGGTACCGCCTCACGTGCCGGGACGGCGAGGGCTGGAAGTCCGTTGAACTCGACGCCCCTCTCCAGCCGCTGGACCCGGGCAGGGGAGGGATGGGTCCGATCCTGCGGGCGAATCTGGCGCTCTGAGGCGCACGTCTTCGTGTATGTGGTGGGGAGTTCGGCGTGAGAACTGCAATGGGAGCGATGATAATGATGGCCTTTCTCTCGGCCGTGCCTGGCCACGGCGGTGCCGCTTCGCCGGAAGGCGAACTCGTGGGGGTCACGCTCTCGCGAGGCCCGCTGAGGATTCGGGTCGTTGACAACACGGAGCGGCACGTCCCCATCAATGACACCGTCCAGCCCGGATACAACGGCCTGGCCTCGCTCATTCACAGCGAACAGGGGCGAAACGTCTTCGACCCGGCCGGCCTCAATTACGAGTGCAGCAGCACGTCCCCCGAGGCGGGCGCCCGCAAGGACCTCTGGAATGCCCCGAGGGTCGCCCCGTTGACCGTCGAGCGGGTCGGCCCTCACGCGGTCAAACTGACGCAGAAGGGGGCTGAGGCGGCGGGCCTGAATGCAGAGATCGTTTACAGCCTGGGCGACTCATGCGTGGACCAGACGATAACGACGTGGCCCGACCACGACATTGACTCGTCCTCCACCTTCTGGGCCTCGTACATGAACCTCGTGCAGAACACGTCCCTGTTCCTGCGCGGCGTTCTGGAAGGAGAGGCCGAGCCCCGGTGGCTCGAGATGACCAGCGCCGGACACCGCGGCGGCGAGAAGGACGTCTTCTTCCGCCCGTTCGAGCCGCAGGGAAAGGCCTGGCACGAGTTCCTCACGGACAACCCCGTCCGCCGCCAGGCCATAGTGCAGACGCCCGAATCAGTGGCCGCCACCGAGAGCGCCGGTTTCCGGGCCGGCCGCCTGGAATCGTTCGACAACTTCTTCTTCGGGTTCGTGGACGACTACGTGCTGGTGTGGGTCTTCAGGCAGCCGGAGGACGGCGGCTTCAGGACCTGGATATCGTCGAGCGGAATGGGCGCCGTCCGGAGGCCGGCGTGGGATTTCGGCATCCACTCGGGACCCCAGAAGGCGGGCGAGCGGCGCACCTACCACGTCAGGCTCGTCCATAAGCGGTTCGTGGACATCGCTGATGTCCTCGAGGAGATAGAGCGTTTCCAGGACAGTGGCGACCGGCGAGGCGGGTAACTGAGGAGGAGGGCACAGCGGTGGCTGAGAACACGGTGATGATCAACCGGGCGCCGGTCCTGACGCTCTGGGGGGCGGTCGTAGCGGAGCGGATGGGCTACGAGACCGGCGCAGCGCTGACCATGGGCAAGGTGCTGGCCGGGCTGAACGCCCAGTCAAAGGGGCGGATGCTGGGCATCTACGGGCCGCCGAAAGGCCGCGGTGGCATCACGCCGAAGAAGGTTGGTCTGGGCGAGGACTTCTGGGTCGACCTGTGCGGCCGTGGGCTGCCCATGCAGAACACCGAGGAAGGCGCCCGCGCCTGCGTTAAGGACCAGCCGGTTGACCCCGCGAAGGTGCGCAAGTACCTCCAGGGCAAGTTCGGCGACGACCTGGAGGCCGTGCGGCAGGCGATGGCGGAATTGGCGGGATCCTTCGAGCCCGAGGAACTGGAAGAGCTTGCCTACGGGCTTTACGAGCAGTTCCGTCCGAAGATCGCCCGCGGAAGGCGAGGCTGGGGGCAGAAAGGCGTGCTCGACCTCGATTTCATCCGCTCCCTGGCTCAGGACGCCTGATGCCTCCCGTGGCGTGAGTTCCTCCTGCCCAATGGCTTGCCAACGCGGACGCTGGGGGTTCTTCGCGCACACTGCGGGTCCGTGGCCAAGCGCTTGCGGTTGGCCTGCGGGCGGGATACAATGGGCGACGAAAGGCCCGTCAGATGTATGCTTTGCGGTACGGCACCGGGTAGCTATGGGCGTTGGGGAAGCGCAACGGGAGTGAGGCGGCGTGAGCAGTTCCAGGGATTTCCAGAAGAGGCTCGAGGCGTTGAACCGCGAGCCACTGCCGCAGCGGAAGAAGTCCGACGGCGAGATGGAGGATATCCGCCGGCGTATCCGCAAGCTGCGCGAGGAAAACCGGCCGCCGCAGCCCATCCATTACAGCCGGGACCTGCCGCGTCGGGAACCCAGGGAGGAAGGTCCGAGCGTTCCTGCCGGTCCCCCGGTCCTCCTGGAGGATGCAGCGGCGGGCGTCGAAGTGGACGCCCCGCGCGGCGGCAAGGCCTACCTCGTCACGGAACGCCTGGACGGGCGCGGGCAGGACTGGGCTGCCCTGTGCAAGACCTTCCACGATGAGCTGCTTACCCAGGGGTCAGGCATGCAGCGCCGGCTCTCCGCTTTGCTGGACATGGACCGCCTGCGGTTGGAAGACGTGCTCTTCATGGACCTGGAGACCACCGGCCTGGCCGGAACGCCGCTGTTCCTGATCGGCACGATGGTCTGGGAGGACGGGAGCCTGACCGTGCGGCAGTATCTGGCGCGGGACTACTCGGAGGAGCGGGCGGTCATATCCATTTTCCTCGACGGCGTGGCCGCCAGGAAGCTGCTGGTGTCGTTCAACGGCAAGAGCTTCGATCTGCCCTACGTTCGCGTGCGGGCGGCGGCCAACAGAATCCCGTTCGCAGTCAGCGCAGCGCATTTCGACCTGCTCCACGAGTGCCGTCGCGTCTGGCGGCGCGTGCTGCCCGATTGCAGGCTTCAGACGCTCGAGAGCCGCATCTGCGGCCGCGTGCGGCACAGCGACATCGCCGGCAGCGAGATTCCCGAGGCATATCATGCCTTCGTGCGGACGGGCAACGCGGTCCAGATGGTCCAGATCCTGGAGCACAACAGGCTCGACCTGGCGACGCTGGCGGAGCTGATGGTGAAGCTGCCGGCGTAACGGAGCTGAAGTTCAAAGTTCAAAGTTCAAGGTTCAACGTGGGCGATTCTTGGATTGGAGATGGGCGTGGTCCGGCGATTTGAGGACCTGGAGGCTTGGCTGAAGGCCAGGGAGCTGACGCGGGAGGTCTATAGGGCCTCGAGCGGGGGTCGGTTTTCAAAGGATTTCGCGTTGCGCGATCAGGTACGCAGGGCCGGCGTGTCCATCATGTCGAATATTGCCGAAGGATTTGAACGGGGCGGCAACAAGGAGTTCTTGCAGTTCCTCTCCGTGGCGAAAGCCTCGGCTGGTGAAGTCAGATCTCAGCTCTACGTGGCTGTTGACCAGGGCTACATAGCAGAAGACGAATTCACCCGATTGTGCGGCTTGGCCAAAGAGACAAGCCGCATCGTCAGTGGACTTATGGCTTACCTGCGAAAGTCAAAGAAGATGGGCAGTAAGTATCGCCAACAGTGACCCCCAACGCTGGTGCCTTTGAACTTTGAACTTTGAGCTTTGAACCTTGAAGTTTAGAGCTTTCCTGAACGAAGTGCGCTCGTCGCCCGATTATCGGGACCAGGTGGTCTACGTACGCGAGGCGGAGGGGCGCAAAGCCCGGTTTGCTGACTTGCAGCGGCCCCTTCACCCGGCCGTGGAGGCAGCCTTGCGCGGCCGGGGCATCGGGCGGCTCTACTGCCATCAGGCGGAGGCCATAGACCGCATCCGCGCGGGCGAGAACGTCCTGGTCGTCACAGGCACCGCATCGGGCAAGTCCCTCTGCTACGTGGTGCCGATCCTCGAGATGCTCCTTTCCGACCCCGAGGCGAAGGCCCTGCTGCTTTTCCCGACCAAGGCGCTTTCACAGGACCAGTTCAAGGGATTCCGTGCTGCGCTGGACGCCGCGGACATGTCGGATGTGCTGGCGGGGGTCTTTGACGGCGACACGCCTTCCAACATGCGCAGGAAGCTGCGCGATCACGGCTCGGTGATCTTCTCGAACCCGGACATGCTGCACGCCGCCCTCATGCCGCAGCACGGTCGGTGGGCCGATTTCCTGGCGAGGCTGCGGCTGCTGGTCGTGGACGAGGTGCACGTATTCAGCGGCATCTTCGGCTCCAACGCGGCCCACCTGTTCCGCCGGTTCTTCCGCGTCTGCCGCCAATACGGGTCGGACCCGCAGATCGTGGCGTGCTCGGCCACCAGCGGCAACCCGCTGGAGCTGGCCGAGGGCGTGACGGGCAAGAAGATGGCCCTTGTAGACGACGACGGGAGCCCGCGCGGGCGGAGGACGTTCGTCTGGTGGAATCCTCCGCGCACCCGCGCCACCGCCTGGCGCTCCCGGCGCAGCGCCAACGTCGAGGCGCATGAGCTGATGGCCATGCTCGTGCAGCGCGACGTGCCGACGATCACGTTCTCGAAGGCGAAGATGACCGCCGAGATGATCCACCGCTACGTGTGCGAGACGCTCCGGCAGGCGGCCCCCCACCTCGTGTCGAAGGTCACCCCGTACCGGGGCGGCTACCTGGCCCAGGAGCGGCGCGAGATCGAGCGACGCCTCTTCAACGGCGAGCTGCTGGGCGTCAGCACGACGCGCGCGCTGGAGCTGGGCATTGACGTGGGCGGCCTGGACGCGAGCATCCTGGTCGGCTATCCGGGGACGCTCGCGTCCTTCTTCCAGCAGTCCGGCCGCGCCGGCCGGCAGGACAGGGATGCGCTCGTGGTCCTGCTCGGCCTGGACACCAGCATCAACCAGTACGTGATGACCCACCCCGAGTACATCTTCGGCCGCCCGATCGAGCACGGCGTGATAGACCCGGACAACCCGTTCGTGGTGACCGGACACCTGCGTTGCGCGACACATGAGCTTCCGCTGGACGATGCCGAGACGGCAACCTTCGGACCCCATGCCGAGATGGTGCTGAGGGTCCTGGAGGGCAACCTGAAGGTCAAACGCATCCGCGACCGGTGGTATCACGCCGCCTCAGAGACGCCCCAGCACGAGGTATCCCTGCGGGACTACGCGGATGCGAACGTCGTCATCGAGGACGTTGACACGGGGGCCGTGCTGGGCGAGGTCAACAAGTTCGACGCGCCGCCCATCCTGCACCCCGGGGCCATCTACATGCACCTGGGCGATACCTACGAGGTGCAGGACCTGGACCTGGAGAAGAACATCGCCACGGTGAAGCGCGTCGAGGTGGACTACTACACGCAGCCCCTCGGCGGCACCGACGTGCACCACGTGGACCTGCGCCTGCGGGAGAAGGCCTTCGGGACGGGAATGGCCTACTGGGGCGAGGTGACCGCCTACTTCGACACGGCCATGTACGAGAAGGTCCACTTCTACTCGCTCGACGCGATATCGCGCCACGGCGTCGAGCTGCCCACCTTCGTGCTGGAGACGATGGCCCTGTGGATCGTGCCCCCGGAGGACCTGATGGAGCGGGTGCGCCAGGCCGACCTGGACGCGCACAGCGGCCTGCGCGGCATCGGCTACGCCACGCGGATGCTCCTGCCGCTGTTCATGACCTGCGACACGCTCGACTTCTCGCACTCGATAGGCAGCGCCAATTCCGCCTGGAACGCCATCTTCATCTACGAGCGCTATCCGCACGGCCTGGGCTTCACGGAGAAGGCCTACGAGCGGCTCCACGAGGTGATGCCGGCCGTCCTGGACAACATCCGGAAGTGCCCCTGCGAGGACGGCTGCCCCTGCTGCGTGGGAAAGCCGCTCAGGCAGTACGCCGTCTGGAACGTCGAGCGCGGCGAAGCGTCCATCCCCAGCAAGGCCTCCGCCACCATGATCCTCGCGGGGTTGCTGGGCGACGGGACCGAGCTCGACAAGCCGGATGCGCACTCGTTGACCGACTCCGAGGCGGACGACGGGTTGAGGCTCGAGATGGCGCTGCGCCGGCGCCTCGAGCGCATGCGTGAGGCGCAGGTGTTCCATCCGATTGAGCCACGCGTGGAGACGGGGTATCCTGATGCCGAAAAGGAGGAGCGGCTGTCGTCGGCCGACGTGGCCCGGCGGGCCGAGCGGAGGCGCACGTTCCACAGGGAGCTGCGCAAGCGCATCGCGAAGAGCATCTCGACGGGCGAGCTCCCGCCACATGCCGCCAGGGAGGCGCCGCCGCCCGGGATGAAGAGCCGGGGCAGCAACAAGCCGCCCACCCACTTCCCGGGGCGGCCGGCTCTGCGCGAGGAGAAGCCGAGCGCAGAGGGTGAGCCACCTCCTGAGAAGAAGCCCATCCGGGCGGGCGATTCGCTGGCGGCGAAGGCGCGGCGACTCAGAAAAGAACGCATGGAAGACAGCGATCACTGATCACGGGTGACCATACGCAGACATGGATGCAGCTACTTTCATCGAACGCGTGAAGGGCCAGCAGTTCTTCAGAGGCCAGGTGGTGCACGTCGAAGTGCTGCCCGAGAGGCCCCCAGTCTACGGGGAGCTGCCGGGAGGCATTCACCCAACCGTTCAGGCGGCCCTGCGGGAGCAGGGCATCGCCCGGATCTACAGCCACCAGGCCGACGCCATCCAGAAAGTCCGGGAGGGGGGCAGTGTCGTCATCGTCACGGGCACGGCCAGCGGCAAGACGCTCTGCTACAACGTCCCCGTGGTGGAGGCCCTCATCGAGGACTCCCTGGCGACGATGCTCTTCATCTACCCGACCAAGGCGCTCGCCCAGGACCAGTTGCGCGGGCTCGGCAAGTTCCTCAAGCCGGAGGAGGACGTCCAGTTCCTGGCGGGCACCTACGACGGCGATACGCCGCAAAACCTGCGACGCAAGCTGCGCGACGGCGGCAACCTCATCCTGACCAACCCGGACATGCTGCATCAGGGCATCCTGCCGCAGCACGCGCGGTGGAACCGGTTCTTCACGCACCTGAAGTACGTCGTCGTGGACGAGGTGCACGCCTACCGGGGTGTCTTCGGCTCGCACCTGGCCAACGTGCTGCGGCGGATGGCGAGGATATGCCGCCACTACGGCTCGTCGCCGCAGTTCATCTGCTGCTCGGCCACCATCGCGAACCCGAAGGAGCATGCCGAGCGCATCACCGGGCACGAGATGGAGCTGATCACCAACGACGGCTCGCCGCGCGGGCCGAAGCGCTTCGTCCTGTGGAACCCCCCTCCTCTGGACACCGCCGCCCGGGGGAAGCCGGGCGAGTGGCGCGTCGGCGGCGACCGCCGCAGCCCGCTCTGGGAGGCCGTGCACCTGCTGACGTCGCTGGTCAAGGAGGGCGTGCAGACCATCGCGTTCGTGCGCACGCGCCTGGCGGCGGAGCTGATCTTCC
>JAUVVP010000134.1 GCA_030604585.1 Planctomycetota bacterium
ATAGCCAGCGACCATGCCCCTCACACGGTCCAGGATAAGGCCAGCGGTGCATCCGGCTTGATCGGACTGGAGACGACCCTTGGGCTGGTGCTCACGCATTTCGTCGCCGAAGGGAGTCTCTCGGCGCCGGACGCTGTGGGGCTGTTGAGCCTATCGCCGGCGCGCATATTCGGCCTGCCCGCGGGAACACTGAAACCGGGCGCGCCGGCCGACATGGTGCTCATAGACCCGGAGGTGGAATGGACGGTGGACCCCGGGGAGTTCCGCTCCAGGTCCCGCAACACGCCCTTCGGCGGCCGGCGCCTGCGGGGAAAGGCGGTCGCCACCTACGTGGGCGGCGACGAGGTCTTCTGCGTGTCCGGATTCGACCGGCGCAAGGGCGGATAAAGGGTGTGCGGCCCATGATCATCTATGTAGATGGCTCTGACCTGCTCGAGCACTTCGCCGAACGGGAGGACCGCCTTGTCGTGGAGGGCGACCACGACAGGAACCGGGACAACCTGACGCGCTGGCTCGGCCGCTACTGTGAAGTGCGTGACTGTCAGGCCGTGCTCGTCTTCGGCACAGAGCAGCCCGGCGACGTGAGGTCGCCCACTGAGCGGTTCGCCCGGGTGAAGGTCATCAATGTCCCTTACGGAGGGGACGTGCGGACCGAGATCGGCGGCCCCGCCAACCAGGCAGCAAAGCAGGAGCGTACGCTGGTCGTTACGGCCGACAACCGCCTGGCCGATGCAGTTCAACGAGGCAGGGCAAGGGTCCTGACGCCGGCGGCGTTCGTCGCACGCGCCAGGAAGCTGATGCGCCCCAGCGATGAAGTGGTTGCCGATGAGCCGGACGAGAAGTTCACCGGAGTTACGGACGAAGAGGTTGATTTCTGGCTCGGCCTCTTCGGCAACGAGGACTGATCCGGAGCCCCGACGGGCGGGAAGGCAGACGCCAATGGACAGGCTGGTCAAATACGCCATAGTGCTGGGCATAACGGCGTTCTTCGCCGTCATGTGGGGCCTGCTGATCCGCTCGCACATGACGATCGGCACGGCGATGGGCCCGCGGCCGGACTACAACGCCCTGCTGAGGCCCGGCGAGAAGGAACGGACCACATCCTGGGGCATCTACTTCGGCAAGGTGCGCATCGGCCGCTCCGACACGACGGTGACCCGAGAGGCGGACGGCACAATCTCCATCCATACCAACGCTGAGATCAAGCTTGACCCCGCTGCGAAGTACGTGCTGGGGATGGTAGGGACCGTGGACCTGGAATTCCGGGCCAACATATCGCCCCTTCGTGGGCTGCTGCTGTTCCAGGTCAGCTCCGAGAAGCTCGACACCAGCCTCCAGGGAACCGTGAGGAAGGGCGAGATCTTGCTGCGTGGTCACATCGCCGACGAACAGATACGGTCGTCCGTCCCGTACGACCCGGACAGGCTGCTGGCGGAGGTGTTCTCCCCGCTGGCCGCCTTGCCCGAACTCAGGAAACGTCAGGTGGGGCAGACCTGGACCGTGGACCTCGTGAACCCCATAGCCGGCACACTACAGAAGGTGTCCGTCAGGGTCGTCGAGTCCGAGGAGATAGTGCTGGCCGGCCGGACTGTCACGGTCTTTCACCTGTCGTTTGCCGTCGGAACCAGCCGGTGGCATTCTTGGGTGACGGAAGAGGGGGAAGTCCTGGTGCAAGGAACGCCGTTCGGGTTGGCTTTGCAGCGGGAGGACCTGCCCTCGGCCGTTGCGGCCGCTCTACAGAAGATGGCGGCGGAGCCGGCCCGCCCGCACTGAGAACGCCGCGGACCATTGCGCTTGAACAGGCTCCGCAGCGACCTATAATGTCAGGAACCCCGTGACCTTGTGGTCACTCCTCCAGCGGGAAGGAACGACAGATGGCGCAGATACCCGTGGCGTTGCAGCTCTATACGGTTCGCGACCACTTGGCGGAGGACTACGTCGGCACTCTCAGAAGCGTCAAAGAGATCGGCTACGACGTAGTTCAACTTACCGGCCAGCTTCCGTTCGATGCGCCGGAGATGAAGGGCATCCTCGATGACATCGGCCTGAGCGTGGCAGGCATGCATGTCGACCTGACCGAGCTGGAGGGCAGGCTTGCCCACTGGGTTGCCTACTGCAAGACAGTGGACACGGTGGACCTGGTCTGCCCGTACCTGCCGGAGGATCGGCGGCAGACGCAGGAGGACTGGCTGGCGCTCGCCGCGGCGCTGGACCAGTTGGGCGCCCGCTGCAAGGAGGAAGGGATGCGGCTCTCCTACCACAACCACAGCTTCGAGTTCGTCAGGTTTGACGGCCGCTATGCCCTCGACCTGCTCTACGAGAACACGTCGCCCGAACACCTGTACGCGGAGATAGACACCTACTGGGTCAAGCACGGGGGCGCGGACCCGGTGGAGTACATCGCCAAGTATGCGGGCCGGCTGCCCATCCTCCACATCAAGGACATGGCCGGCGACGAAGACAGGTCCTTTGCGGAGATCGGCAGCGGCATCCTGGACTGGCCGGCCATCCACCGGGCAGCCGTCAAGGCCGGCGTCGAGTGCTACTGCGTCGAACAGGACCGCTGCGCGAGCGACTCACTTGACAGTGCCCGCATCAGCTTCGAGTTCATGCGGGAACTGCTGGGCGATTAGGCGGGCAAGCTCCCTCAAGCATCGAACGTGAAGGTCTGATGCTGGTGCCGGCACGGCAGGCCGGGGGCGATCCGGAATGCGGCCTCCGCCGGCAGGCATATGCCGGACCAGATGGTTGCCCAGGGCGCGCCGTCCGGGTCGTCGTGGTCTCCCGTGCAGACCGGGGCCTCGTGGTCGGTCAGGATGCTGCGCACCCCCTCCTCCGCGAGCTGTAGCGCTTGCCGCCCAAGCAGCGCGACCGTTCGCTGGATCCGGCAGGTAGCGCGTTGTCCGCTTTCGCCGCCCCGGTCGGGCGGCGTGCCGATCGGCGCCCGTCCAGCGGCGGGCCGCTCTCGGCAGCAGAGCACGTTCCCTCCCTGAGCCACGTTGGCAGCCACGACAGAGCCCTTCTCCGGCCGGCGCACGCTGACCCGCGCAGGGGTTGCTTCCACCACGGCGACGCCTCCCGCAGCGTCGGCCAGCAGGTAACTCATCGGCCGCAGGTGGGACGCGCTCGCCAAGACGTCAACCGCCTCCGCAACCCTCGTGCAACGCTCGGAAACCGCATCCACGAGGGTGTTCCACTGCACGCCCGGCGCGTGCACGGGCTGCGCAGGCAGCGAGGCAATGGCCACGTAGAGGCCGCCCTCATTCAGCACGTCGGCACAACCCGCCCAGTGGTGGGTGTAGCCGATCCGCCTCAGGCCCTCGGCGGGAAGGTAGCGGTGCAGCTCGCACCATCGCAGGTCCGCGACGGCCCAATCGTAGTTCCGCCCCACGATGGGCCCGTCCCCGCCGTCACGGAAGGACGGCTCCACGGCGAACATCGTGCAGCCGCCGAGACGGCTCTCCAGGCGGGCGAAGTAGTAGGCAGCCATCGCGCCACGGTCGAATCCTCCGCCCTGCACCAGCCCTTCAAATTCCTCAACGGCCGGCGGATGAAGCTCCTCGGCCGCCGCCCGGCAGCCGTCCACGAACCACCCCGGAAGCGCAGAGACGTCCGGCACGGTCAGAGTGCCCTTCAGCCGGCGGCCGCGCTGCACCCCGCGCTCGAAGTGCGTCCCCCGGAACCTCACCTCGCGTATGCTCCGCACCTTTGCCGCTCACTCCCCTTCCCCAACGGCCACCTGGGACGCATCCGTAAGGCAGCAGTCTCGGCGCCGGATGTAGAGCATGACCTCGGGGTTCTTGCGCTTGCGCTGGCGAGGAAGCCGCACTGCTTCGCGCACGACGATCCCCATCTCAGCCAATTGACCGACCGCGCCGTGCAGAACCGCTTCGAGGTCCTCCTGGGCGACCAGTCCTCGACGCACCAGGTGGCGCGGCGCCTCGTACTGCGGCTTGAACAGGGACAGGACGCCGCCATCGGGCTTGGCCTGCTTCAGCGCGTTGGGAAGTATGTGACGCTGCCGGGTCCAGGCCACGTCAATGGTGACGACGTCCACCGGTTCGGGCAGCTCAACGTGCATGGCGTTCGTGCGTTCCATGACGATCACGCGCTCATCTTGGCGCAGCTTCCAGGCCAGCATGCCGTAACCGGTGTCCACGGCGTAGACGCGCACGGCGCCTTCCTGGAGCAGGCAATCGGTGAAGCCGCCCACGCTGCAGCCAAAGTCGGCCGCCACCACACCGCTCAGGTCCAGGCCCAGATGGTCGAGCGCGTACTTGAGTTTGGCGCCCCCGCGGCCGACGTATGCGTTCTCGCCCGCGATAGCCCCACCCCCTACTTCGTCCTGCTCACCATGTAGCGCGTGAGCCGACGGAAGAACCCTTTATCCTCCACGGGAATGCGCTCGATCGTCTCGAAGGCCCGCTCTACCAGCCGGTCGGCCTCCGCGCGGGCGAACTCCAGTGACCCCAGCCTGTCGTACAGACCCCTGACCCACGCCACGTCGGCGTCGGTGGTCTCCTGGCGGGGCTTGCGCATGATGCGGACGAGGTCGCGCCTTTCGGCCGGGCCGGCCGCAGAGACCGCGTGCGCGTAGAGGATGCTCGGCTTGCCCTCGCGGATGTCGTTGCCGGTGACCCCGCCTCTGCCCTTTCCGGCGGTCAGGTCGATCATGTCGTCGCGTATCTGGAAAGCCGCGCCCATGCTCTCCCCGAGCGCTTCGATGGGCGAAAGGGCGATCGGGTCCAGCCCCGCGATGATGCCGCCCCCCACCATCCCCAGCGCCAGGTAGCGGCCGGTCTTCAGCGTCACCATCTCCAGGTAGTCCCCGACGGTCAGGTCCTCCCTGGCCCGGCAGTTCAGGTCGAGGGCCTGGCCACGGCACGTCGTCTCAAAGGCCTCCGTGAACGCCCGCACCAGCCGGACCGTCACGTTCTCGCCGACAGGACTGCGCAAGATGGCGCGGTAGGCCACGCCGAGCAGATAGTCCCCCACGTTGATGGCGTTCGCCGGACCATACTTGACCCAAACCGTTTCCCTATCGCGCCTTATGGTGTCGCCGTCCTCCACGTCATCGTGGATGAGCAGCATGTTGTGCATCAACTCGACGGCTGCGGCGAAGTAAAGGGCGTTCTCGGCCCGCCCGCCGAGTCGCTCGCACGTCAGGACGCAGATGGCCGGGCGGATCAGCTTGCCCCCCGTGTCCAGATGGTGCCAGACCGCGTCGCTGAGGAAGTCCTGTCTGCCGCGCGGGAGCAGCTCCTCCAGGATCGGCCGAATGCGTGAGCCGGCATCGGCCAACCTGGCGGCCAGAACTTCCACCGAGTTCCTCACCTGGTCGGCCATTGCGCGCCCTTTCCCGCTTACAGGTCGAACGCCCTGCTCAGCGCTTCGACGACGCCGTGCTCGTCGTTACCCGAGGTGACGGAGTCTGCGGCGGCCTTCACCTCGTCGGAGGCATTGCCCATGGCGACCGACAGCCCGGCGGCGGCCAGCATCGGTATGTCGTTGACGTCATCACCAACGGCCACCACCTGCTCGGGCCGCATGTCCCACTGCGCCAGCAGCCACCGGAGCGCGTGCCACTTGGTGGCCGACGGGTCGTGCACTTCCAGGGCAACTTGATCGGCCCCGTAGCGCACCTGGCGCATCGCCTCCACGATGCCCCGTCCGCCAACGCCCCGGCGCACCCGCGCCTCGGCGGCCCCGACCTTCTCCTCCGCGTCCACCGCATAGACCACGAGGGGCCGCTCGTCGCCGGCAGGATAGGCGCCCGCGTACCATTCGCACGTCCCGGGATTGGCCAGCACGTAGGGAAGCCGTTCGGCGCGCGGCCGATCCGCCTCGGCGACCTTCAGCTCAGGGTCGCCCAGGCGCCGGTCGTAGAGCAGCATGGGGATCAGGCCGCCCTGTCGGAAGAGCCCAACCGCCAGACGCGCCGTCGCGTGGTCCATCGGCGCGGCATAGAGCGTTTGCTCGTCGTCGGCCCGCTTGATCAGCGCCCCGCCGCTGCAAACAACGACCGGATGGACGTGCTCCAACTCCTCCAACACGGAGACGGTGCTGGGCCACCGGCGGCCGGTGCACAGCACGGTCTGCACGGAGCGGCTCACCAGACGCGCCAGGGCCCCCTTCAGTTCCGGCGTGACCTGCTGAGCGCTGTTCAGCAC
>JAUVVP010000222.1 GCA_030604585.1 Planctomycetota bacterium
ATTCGCCGACTCAAAACTCGCGGCAAGCACAGCCTGAGAACCGACGCGGCAAGTCAGGACCGTCCTGTGAGCTTCATTGAGGAGGCCCTACGTTTCGCCTGGGGCCTTCCAGATGCTCGGCCCCCGCCCAAGAAGGTCCTCGACTTCGCCAACAAAGGAGCGCGTCTCTTCCAGCCAGCCGCTAACGTCCTCGGCCCTGAACTGCGCGAAGTCAGCATAGTCGCCCTTCTGGCGGCTGTCAAACAGTCGGTCGAAGTGCCGGCCCATGCTCAGTGAGATACGCCCCGGTTTGACGAACTCCTGGTGCAATAGCGCCCGAACACGGGAGTGTCTGCTGGCGGATTTGCCCTGGCTGAGAAGAACTGCGGATACGGCGTAGTAGCAGGCATAGTAGAGGCGGCTTACGCAAGCGTTCACGTGTCCGGCATCAAGCAGGAGCCGCGCTTCTTCTATGCCCTCGCGGGCACGGGCCAGGCGGTAATCAATCACGGCTCGTTCTTCGGCGCTCACAGCACTATGCCTTCGCGTTCGACGCTCTTGTGCAGCGGCATCGCTCGGTACAAAGGCGAGTGCCACTCTGCCCTACTGTACACCATCAACGTGATAACGGCTCCCGTCTCCAGTTCGAGTGGGTACAGGTTGGCACGTATCCTGTCCTCGACCGCCATGTCCACCAGTCCGCTCACGACTACGATGAGGTCGTAGTCAGAGTCATCGCTCGCGTCGCCACGAGCGCGCGATCCATACAGGATGACCTCGGCGTCGGAGACCGCCTTGCCGATGGCCGACTTGCAGTGCCTCAGCAGGGCAACCTCGGCCTCACTACCCTGTGTCCACGAGCTGATGGTCTTCATCTACCGTTCTGCACCGAATCGACTCAGCCGCTTGCGTATGTGCAACGACTGCCATTTCAGGGCCGCGGATGCTCCGGCCGGGGGATATCCGCCACCTCAACTCCTCGGCGTCACAAGAACCAGGGAACCCCGTCATTCCGAACCAGATGCACCGGTACTTTAGGCTACCTGCGCCGCCGTGTCAACAAATAGGCAGACCTGACCAACCAGGTGCGCCGCAGCGGAGAGTTCGGCTCCACCTTCTGGCTGCCCTCCGCTTGCCATGCGCGAGACGCCCCCACCCGGCTGCGTCGAATAAGGAGGGAACGAGGCGAGTATACAAGGGTGACAGGCGGCGATGGTGTGCAGAGCCGTCTGCATTCTGCCAGCTTCGCCACAAGACCGGTTGGTGTTGCAGTGTCGCATGACCGCGCCTTAAACTACAGCTCGGGTCGGAAGCGTGCGAACTCTTTCGCCGGGGGGATTGTAGCATGCTGGAGTGCGAGGAACGGACACAGGAGTTGGTCCGTGCCATCGGCGAGGAACGCGACTCCCATCCGCCTGAGGTCGTGGCCTACGCGGTGCGAGAACTCACGCGCATGCTGGGCGGGGGCCGAGAGCAGGCCCGCAGGAACGTGACGATGCGCGGAGTGTTTGCTGTGGTATTCGGCCTGGCATTGGTCGCCTCAGCTCTGATTATCCTGCTCAGCCGGGGGATCTCTTTCCTGCGGGATGAGGCCGCGATCTCCGGCCTGGCGGAGAAGTTGACTCTCTGCATCGAGCTGGCGGTAATGGCGCTTCTCGGTCTGGGGTTTGTCGCTGTGGGTCTGGCCATCCTGATCGGCAAGAAGTGGGCCCTCAGGAGGCCTTTCGTGCGCGCGGACGACCTTGCGGCGCTCGCAGCGGAGCCGGCTGTTGAAGACCTGCTGACCCGCATGGGGAGTGATCGATGCCTTCACTCGTTCGAGGACATCGCGGCAGCGGAACGCGAGTTAGGAGAGCGGCTTCGGCGTGCGCGAGAGAAGACGGCAACACGCCTCAAGACATGGGGCACAGTCGCGATAGGCTTCGGGGCATATGCGGCCCTGAGCATCGTGGTGGCGGGCATCGCCCTGGTGGCCGGTGTCTTGCGGGGAGGTCCGTCGCCGTTTCCACTGGGGGCGGACCTGCCGGGCCTTGTCCATTTTGCGCTGATGTGCTCGATGGCGGCGCTGAACACGCTGTTCGGCATCGTCCTACTGATCGGCGGGCTTGGATTGCGCAAGCGCAAGGAGTGGGCGCGCAGGACGGTTGTCAGAGCCGTCTGGGGCTACTTTGTCGGCGGCATCGCCGTTATGCCCCTGATGGTGATATGGATGATGCTTGTGGGCGGTCCCGGCTGGTTCGCGCTCGTTGCCTTTCCGCTCTGTCTCGTACAGTGCGCTGCGATCCTCTGGCGGATCACAAAGGCGCTGGGCCGACCGGAAGTGCGAGAGGCCTGCGGGGGGCGGGTTCCGCCGCTGACCGAGGTCGCGGACTCGATCTCTCCCGAGGGAAGGCGCAGACGGGCCAGGCGCATCCGGCGTTGGGCGCTGGCAGTGGCGTTGTCCGTCCTGACCCTTGCACTGGGCCTGAGTGCTTCGTTCATGGTCGGGGCAAGACGCGCAAAGCTCGCCGAAGAGGCAGTTAGACTCGCCAGCGAGGGAGAAGTCGAGCGCCTGGAGCAGCTGCTACAGGACCACCGGGGAATCGCCAACGCGAGGTTCGAGGGGATAACGCTCCTACACTGGATGACGGCAACCGGCCGGGAGGAAGCAGTGCGCATTCTACTGTCGCACGGTGCCGACCCAAATGCCGTGGAGGAACTGGGTGAGACGCCGTTGCACTGGGCAGTTGGAGGAGGCGACGCGGGCATTGCCGAACTCCTTCTGTCCTCCCATGCGGACGTGAACGCCGTGGCGGAGTGGGCTGGTACGCCGTTGCATCGGGCGGTCCGGGAAGGCAACACGGGGCTCGCAGAACTCCTCCTGGCCTACGGCGCGCAGATAAACGCGCCGGACGGTGGAGGCCGGTCCCCTTTGCACAAGGCGCGCCGCCGAGAGATCGTGGAGTTCCTGCTCGAACGCGATGCGGACTTGCACGCGCACACGAAATACGGTCGCACGCCCCTTCACGTCGCCGCCGCCGAGGACCGCAGAGACGTGGCTGAGGTGCTTATCCGGCACGGGGCTGACGTGAACGCCGAGGACGCCTACGGCTGGACTCCCCTGCACCGCGCCGTCTTGCTTCACACCTATGAGCAGTATTACTACGCAGATAGCCCGCAGGAGATAGTAACCATCCGGGGCCACAGGGATATGGCGGAGTTGCTGCTCGCAAACGGGGCAGACGTTGACGCGCAGGACGAGGACGGCAGGACGGTGCTCCACGGAGTTGCCAGCGCCGGATCGGCCGACTGGGTGAAAGTGCTTCTGGACAACGGCGCGGACCCGCAGGCAAGGGACGCCACCGGCCTCACGCCTCTGGACCTCGCACAGGCTGAGGGCCACGCGGACGTAGTGGAACTGCTCAAGAGGCACGGCGAGCAGGAGTGAGCGTCCCCGGCAGGCCGCAAACACTCCTGCAACGCCGATTCAGCCGACCTGGCTACACCGCTGGGGGGGCCGCCACGTATCTGTGCACTCCCAGCGGGCGGCCGCGCCGTGCTTGCTTTTGCGAAGGCGGTCTGATAGGTTGGCCTGCGCGGAGACGGAGGGCAGGTTGCCCGTGGGGGTGGTTCGCGGGCAAACATGTGCTGTTCCAGACGATGCTGTCCACGGAGCGGGACCATGGCGCTGAGCGACTACCTCGAGAGAGTCGACAAGGCCATCAAGAGGGACGATATCCGCGGCGTCTACGGCGAGAACATTGACGCCGACTTCGCCTACAACCTCGGGCTGGCGCTGGCCGAGACGCTGGCCGAGTGCACGGCCGTCGAGCCGGTCAACGTCGTGGTCGGCCACGACATGCGGCTCAGCGGGCCGGTGCTGGCCGAGGCGCTCTGCACCGGCCTGGACGACGGGGGCTGCCGCTCCATCATGATGGGGCGGGCCGGGACCGAACTGGTCGGGTTCCTGCCGGCCAAGTACGCGGACGTCATTGACGGCGGGGTGATGATAACGGCCTCGCACAACCCCAAGGACAACAACGGGTTCAAGTTCTTCGGGCGGGGCGGCATGCCGCTGCCCCTGGCGGTCGGCATGGAGCCCCCACGGCCGGAGGACGAGTTGCAGCGCATCGCCCTGGCCATCAAGAAGCGCCAGGTGCCGCAGCGCCTGAGCTGGGACGAGTTCGCGCCCGACTACATACGCACGGCGGTCGAGAAGGGCGGCTGCGATTTCGCGGTGGCCTCCGCGGACGCGGGCGAGCCGCTGCGGGTGGCCGTCGAAGCCGGCAACGGCATGGGAGGCCGGATACTGGGGGAGTTCGCCGCGATAACCCCGCAGTTCGAGTGGACCTTCTCCAATGAGGTGCCGGACGGCAACTTCCCCAACATCATCCCCAACCCCTTGCAGGCCGACTACCCGCAGATGGTCAGCGACCTGGTGCTGCGCACGCGCAGCCACGTGGGCGTCTGCTTCGACGGGGACGCGGACCGGGTCGCCGTGTGTGACGAGGGGGGTCGGATGGTCTCGCCGGCGCAGTTGGCGGCCCTGGTGGGCGAGCGGCTGCGGCAGAAGCTGGGGCCGGAGGCCGCCATCGCCTTCAACCTGGCCTCGAGCTGGGTCATCGCCGACACGCTCGGCGACCGCAGCAGCGTGCTGGGCGAGGCCGGCGCCGTGATGACCCCGGTCGGCTACGGCAAGATCAAGGCGATCATGTACGGTGACCCGGCGATAGCCTTCGGGGCGGAGCATTCGGGCCACTACATGTTCCGCGAGTTCTGGTGCGCCGACAGCGGCATGCTGGCGGGCCTGCTGATGCTGGAGCTGGCCGCCGAACTGCACGCGCAGGGCGGGACCGTCTCGTCGGTACTGGAGGGGCCGCGCCGCCGCTACTGCGAGTCCGGCGAGATCAACTTCCAGCTCCCGCCGGAGCGTCCCGGCGACGAGGTCATCGGCCGGGCCACCAGGGAACTGGCGGATGAGATCCGGCGCCTCTACGTAGTCGTGGACGACCGCTGCCGGCTGGTGGATGCCTACCCGCCG
>JAUVVP010000196.1 GCA_030604585.1 Planctomycetota bacterium
CACGCCAGGAGGGTCTGCCGCGCTTTCTCGCCGAATCGGGCGCCGGTGTTCTGGAGGTCTGTCAGGTGCGTGATGATCAGCCTGCGGCTGCGCTCGATGGGCTCGCCGTCCACGCTCGAGACCCAGACGGTCGCGTCGGTCCTGTCCACGGCAATGGTCACCGGGCCGGCCTCGACGGTCTCGCCCTCGGGCGCGTAGCAGCCGGCCGTCCTCGGCGTATCGAGGACCATCACGTCGCGCGGCGCGTCCACCAGGAACTCGCCGGTCTCGCTGTGCAAGCGGTTGGCGGCAAGGTCGGTGAGATTGCCATCGAGCCATCCGCGCTCGCGCAGCATCTCGAGCACTTCTGCGCCGGCCTGACCGCCATAGGGATCGAGAACGGAGCCCTGAGAACCCCAACCGAGCGGCAGGACGAGGTCGGCCGGCACCTCGCCCGGCCCGTCGGCAAGGTAAGTGCCGACCCGCGTGACGAGCGCCAGCGCGTGCCAGGAGGGCGCGACGTCCACACGGCGCCGGGAATGGCGCAGCAGTTCCTCCGAGCTGGTGGCGATGGCGACGGCGTGAGGGGCGGGCCTCATGTCGCCGCGAAGGAACAGGCAGATGGCCGCGCGCTCGGCCGCCTGGTTCAGCGGGTCGGTGGCCACGTCGAAGTAGCCCGCCGGCGAAGGCTCGAAAAGGTTGCCCCGATTGTGGCTGTAGGCGAAGCGCCAGACCACCCCCCAGCGCTGCAGCGCGGCCATGCAGCCGGTAAGGATGCCCCCGACGCCGCGGAACCGGCCCGGCCCCGAGTAGTTATACTCGCTCACGGTGAAGGGCTTGTCCAGAAGCCTGACGAAGGCGAGATGCCGCCCTCCGGTGGCTCCTGCCGCCACGGGGCTCGTGTTGGGGCTGCGCGAGGGCAGCCGCCAGCTCCTCTCGATCCACTGCGGGTGGTCCACGTAGAAATGGTCGTCCACGTAGTCGAACTCGGCGCGCGCCGCCTGGGCCTGGACGGGATTGGTCCAGCCGTTCATGTTGGTGAGCAGGGCCTTGACGCCGAGTTCCTTGCGCAGGAACACCTTCATCCTGGCGAACATGTCCCGCTCGGTCTCGGCTAGGAAGACGACCAGGTCGCGCCCGCGCGCGGAGTCCTCGCGGGCGTTCTTGAAAAACGGCACCGTTCCCGCCAGCGGGTCGCCGCCGGCGTCAGAGTCCCAGGCCTTCTCCAGGGCCTGGCGGCCCCCGTACCGGCGCGCCAGGAAGGCGTTCCACGCGGCCTGCCAGTCGGGCTCCAGCCGCTCGTCCAGCCCGCGGATGTAGTTGCCCACGTTGCCCTCGTTGATCATGCTCAGCCAGGCCAGGGCAGGATCGTCCGCGTAGCGCAGGCCCGTGTAGGGGTTGACGTGGGTGAGGAGGTTGCGGGCGAAGGCCTTCCAGTTACCGAAGGCGCGCTCGTTGACCGGCACCAGCATCTTGAAGTTGCTCATGCTCGTGTCGCGCGCCACTCCGTCCCATATCTCGCCGGCAAGGACCGGCCGGGAGACGAAGATGTCGGTCGTCACGTAGAGGCCGCGCTTCTTGAGGGCGGCGAACAGATAGTCGAGCTGGTCCAGCTTGTCCGGCCGCAGGGCAGTGCTCGTGCCGCCCGAGCGATCGATCAGCTCGCCCTCGTAGTGGTGGAAGCGCACGGCGTTGTAGCCGAGGCGCATGAGCCTTTCGGCCAGGCGGTCCGACTGATCGTGGGTGACGTAGTGGGCGCTGAAGCAGAGGTTCACGCCGTAGAAGCGGCGTGGCGTGTCGGGATCATCTTCGAAGGCGAACTGGCCGTCCGGCCGAGCGATGAGCCAGCCGCGCCCCCCGGCCGGAGGGTCGAGCTGCCCCATAGCCGAGAAGTCCAGCGCCGAGCCGGGCATGATGTCCAGCTCGACCGCGAGGGGTACCCAGTCCGGCCCCGCTTCGATGGTCACCGGCCTGTCGTATTCCACCTGAATGCCCTCCTCCGTCGTAAGATCGAAGACGATGTCCAGCGCTTCGCCCGCCGGCCAGGCGCGGCCCTCGTCGAACTGCGGCCCGATGCGAACCGCGAACGACGGCCCCCATGCCCGGTTGTCCTGGAGCAGCACGGGAGTGGGCGACTCGAAGTCCAGACGCAGGACCGAACCGGCCCGCACGGGCAGCCGCAGGGATTTCGTCAGCCCCGCGCGAACGTGGATGTTTTCGAACTCGATGGGCACCTTTCCCCGCTCGCCGTCGGCGACGAACTCGGCGCCGGCCACCTGGCTGATGGGGAACTCCAGCGAGACGTGCAGGCTGTTGAGCGTGATCGCGGAACGCGGGGTCAGGGTGTAGGCAAGCCCGACGCCGCCGGCGACCGGTGTCGCTCGCAGTTCGCAATCCACAATCGTCCCGCCCGGGGCGCGTATCCTGCCCTTGATCAGGTCGGTCCCTTGCGCCGAGGGGCGCCCGGCAGAGACGCTCGCCGGCCGCCACGTCGCCTCGAAAAGGCCCGGGGTGACGGTGGCGACCTGACCGCCGCGAAAGCTGATCTGGATCCGGCCGGAGGACGCTATCAGGGCCTGCCACTCCTCGGCCGCCTGCGTGTCGTGCAGCCCGGCCAGAGCCGCCAGAAGCGCAACGGCAAGCACCAGTAGCAGACGAACACACAGCCCCGACCCGTTCGCCCGGGACGCCCGGGCACCAGTCACGTTCAATGGCATTCGACACTCCTTGGGCAGTCGCCCGCGCGGTCCGCCCCGCTAAGGACGGATCAGTAGTTGTCACCCTGGTAGACAAACGGCCAGCCCGTCGGGAACAGTATCTCCATGACGGGCATAAGGTCGGCCGGGACCGAGGCGCCCTTCCTGGGCGCCACGTGACGCACGGCGTGATAGCCGGTGAGCAGTCCGGACAGCCAGCGCTGCGGGATGCGCACCACGGGTCTGCCGACGGGGGGCCCGACGCGTACGCCGCCGCGCGAGACGCGGAAGCCCACCTGCCCTATCTCGCACTTCATGGTGAACCTCACAGGCTGAAGGGCCGACCGCGCCTCCCGCCGGCGCTGCGCGAAGAGGGGCTCCAGCCGCTGCAAGAGCGCCGGGAAGTCCACGACCTTCAGCATCGCCCCGCCCATCGAGCCGCTCCACATCTTCCACTCGGCGTCCACGTGCTGACGGACGAAGACAGCCAGGGCGTCGTCCCATGGCAGCGGGAGGGTGATCTCCCTGCTCTCGCGCCGCCGGGCCTCGCCCACCAGGGCGCCGAGGGCAGTCCGGCAGCTCGCCTCGTCCCGCCGCACCACTATCTCGCCAACCGCCGCTTGGTGCGGCGCCCCGCCGACGGTCAGGTAGCCGCACGGTCGCCCGCGCTCATCCACGATCACCTTCGGCTTCCTGAACAGCCACGTCCGCGTGCCGGGCCCGATCAGCCAGTCCCAGACCTTCTTGTCCCTTGCCGCCGCGCAGATGCGCGCCGCCGTAGCCCTGTCATAGATGCGACGCACGACGGGGAGGTCCTTCCGCCTCATGGTCCGCAGCCGCCCGGGGCGGGATTCCTTCTTCGCCTTATCCCTGTTGAACTTCACGTTGCCCGGCGCGATGTACGGGTAGTATCCGAACCGGTAGTAGAAGTCCGAGATGCCCTGGAGGTAGGCCAGCAGGTAGCCGTTCTGCTCCATGTAGCGCGAGGCGTCGTTCATCGCCGCGGCCGAGTAGCCGCGCTTGCGGTAGCGGTCGTGGGTCCCCACCGGGCCCAGCGTCATGGCGGGCACGGTCACCGGACCGAAGCGCATCATGCGCGGCGCCATGGTCACGGCGCTCACGACCCGCCCGTCGGCCACGGCCACCCGCGTGTGCTCGGGATCGTATACCGGACCGCGCAGGAGGCTACGCTCCATGTGGCCTTCCATCCAGTGCGGGCCCGAGAAGGCACGGAAATAGGCCTCGACCACTTCGTCGCGGTCCTTCTTGTCCTGGATGCCGCTCAGCCTCTCGACGGGCGGCGCTTTGCGCTCCTGCTTCTTTGCCACGGGTTGCTTCCTCTCGCTGACGCGGGGCGCTGCCGGCAAGTGGCCGGATTCTACGTTCGAGTTCGCGGCACGTCAAGGAAGCCCGCCTTTCAGCGTGCGCGGCGACTGCGCGCACGGTAGAATGTGACGGCTTATACGCACAGAGCGTGGCGCATGGGGAGGGCGTGGCGATGAGAACTGCCTGCGTAGTCGCAGCGCTCGTGATTGCGTCGGCAGGGGCCCGTGGCGGAGAGGAACTCTACTACGGAGACCTGGTCGGGAGGCTGACGGGGCTGGAGCATCTGGCCGTCCTGCCCCAACCGGGTGAGAAATGCGCCCAGTGGTCCAGCTACGACCGGCGCAGCCGGTTTGATGCCGACACCGGGCGCTACCTGGACTGGGGCGCCAACGGCGACGCCCACGGCATGATCCGCCAGGAAGACGGCGGATGGGTCATGGCCGAGATGCAGGGGCCCGGCTGCATCTGGCGCATCTGGTCGGCAAGGCCCGGCTACGGCCACGTCAGAATCTATCTGGACGGCGCCGCCGAGCCCGTCCTGGATCACTCGTTCCGCGACTACTTTGACCCCGAAAACGGACCGTTTCCCTACCGGTCGCTCGTCTACACGGCCGCCAAAGGTCATAACTGCTACGTGCCCATCCCCTACCAGCGCTCGTGCAAGGTAGTGGCCGAAGAGGGCTGGGGGGACTACTACCACATCGGCTACGGCACCTTCCCGAGGGGGACGGTCGTGCCCACCTTCCCGCAGGGAATACTGCCCGGCGAGTTCGCAGCGCTCGCAGCCAGCAGCCTCTTCATAGAGCTCTATCCGGACGCGCTGCCACGGGCCTACTACGATGCGGTCAGCGAGTGGAAGTCGGTGACCGTTCAACCGGGGGAGAAGGCGACGGTGATCGCTCTCGACGGCCCACGCGCCATCGTGGCTATCTGGGCAGGCCTCGAGAAGCTGGACCGACCCGAGCAATGCGACGCCCTGCGCGAACTGGCCCTGCGCATAACGTGGGACGACGAGGAGAGGCCGGCCGTCTGGGCGCCGCTGGGAGACTTCTTCGGCTCAGCGCCCGGCATCAATCCTTATCGCTCGCTCCCCATGGGCATGAGCGAGCAGCCCTTCTACAGCTACTGGTACATGCCCTTCGCGCAGAGGGCGCTGGTGGAGCTGACGAACGACGGCGAATCTCAGCGCAACGTGGGGTTCTGGATCATGCATGCCCCGCTGACGCGCCCGGTCGAAGAGCTGGGCCGCTTCCACGCCAAGTGGCACCGGGATGCCTTCCCGCCGCAGCAGCCGGGGCGGGCCATTGACTGGACCATGCTGCG
>JAUVVP010000201.1 GCA_030604585.1 Planctomycetota bacterium
TCTTCCCTGAACGCTTCGGTCGGGCCGTAGGGGACGAGGCCGACCGTGATGTAGCTCTGGAACAGCGGGTCCTCCTCCCGCCGGGCGAAGCGCCACATCCGGCGGCACATCCCGCGCTTGACCTCCGCATAGGCCGCCTCGTCGGCCACGTTCCTCATCTCGTGCGGGTCGCTCCGCAGGTCATAGAGCTCGTCCCGGTCGAAGCCGTTGAAGACGTACTTGTAGTCCTTCGTCATGACGGAGCGCTGGGTGAAGTAGAGTTCGACGCCGTTGCACTGGGTGTGTATCTCGTCGCGCCAGTCGGCCGGCATCTCGCCGCGCAGGAACGGGACCAGGCTCGCGCCGGTGAAGCGGCGATCTGCCGACAGCCCGGCCAACTCGATCATGGTGGGCGCTATGTCGGCCGGCGACACGAACTCGTCAACTCGGCGGCCGGCCCGCTCGATCCCCGCCGGCCAGCGCATCACCATCGGCACGTGATACGCGCCGCGGAAGCTCGGTATGCCCTTGGCGAACAGGCCGTGGTCGCCGCAGTAGTCGGCGTGGTCGGCGCAGTAGAGCACGAGCGTGTCCTCGGCCTGGCCGGTCTTATCGAGCGCGGCCAGCAGCCCCCCGAACAGCTCGTCCAGGTAGCTGCAATAAGCCCAGAAGTGGCGGATGGCCTCGCGCACTTCCCGCTCGGTGAGCTGGCCGAATGCCTGGTCGCGCATGCGCTGATAGATGACCGGCTTGTCGCGCATCCGGTCGCCGAAGCTGGGCGGCAGCGGGACGTCGTCCACGTCATAGAGGTCAAGGTACTTCTGCGGCGCCATGTAGGGGTCATGGGGCGCGACGGCCCCGACGAACATGCACCATGGCTCGCACCCCACCGCCAGGTCGGCCAGCGCGGCGACGGCTTCGGCCACCGCCCTCTCGTCGTGGCGGTTCTCGCCGCCGGGCCCATAAAGCCGATACGTCCCGTAGCCTGGCCGGAGGATCTCGGCCTCGCCGCGCTCGGCATCGTCCGGCGTCTCGGCCAACCTGCGGTAGTGCTCCCAGTCCGGCCCGTGGTGATCTTCGGGCGATGCGCCGACGAACAGCTCGGTCCACCCTCGGTCGCGCGGCCATTCGACGGCGCTCACGTGCCACTTGCCGGAGTAGCACATCCGGTATCCGGCCTCGGCAAGGTCCTCGCTCCACAGGCGCACGCCCTCTTTGAGCCCCCGGCTGAGGGCCTGCTCGTTCAGCACGTTATTCCAGACGCCGTGACGCGACGGGTAAAGGCCGCTGAAGAACGTCGCACGGGTCGGGCAGCAGTGCGGCGTGTTGCAGAACGTGCTGGTGAAGGCGAGCCCTTCCCCCACGAACCGGTCCAGGTTGGGCGTCACCGCCGGGTGCTCGGGCAGCACGGTGTCGGCGCGCTGATGGTCCGTCATGAAGATCAGGATGTTCGGCCTGCGCATGGCGTGGCTCCTGTGTAGCGCGTTGAAGGCTAAAGACTACTTGGCGCGCACGGTTGCTTCAAGAGCAACGACAGGTGCTGGTTGTTAGTTGCTCGTTGCTCGTTGTTAGTTGCTCGTTGCTCGTTGGTGATGCTCCGTGCAAGCCGGACCTGGCTGCTTCGTGCTCGTGCTCGTCCCGCCAGACAGCCGGCGGCCAAGTCTCCTGCTCGTTCTCGTGCTCTTTCTCGCTCTCGCTCTCGCGCCGGCGCTCGGCAATTCCCCTGTCTGCTGATTATCGCTCACTGACGATTCCCTTCCGGCCGGTCTTGATCTGGTTGAGGGTGTGCCTTAGATTCTGGGCATGCGCAGGTTGATGCTCACGCTGGAGTACGACGGGACCGAGTTCTACGGCTGGCAGGTCCAGGCCGAAGGGCGCACCGTCCAGGGCGTCCTTGAGGCTGCCATTGCCAGATCCTGCGGCGAGATGCTGCGCGTCACGGCGGCGGGCCGGACCGATTCCGGCGTGCACGCCGAGGGGCAGGTCGCCCACTTCGACACCCGGTCTGCGCTCGGCGCCGCGCAATTCCTCAAGGCCGTCAACTTCTGGCTGCCCGATGACGTCGCCGTGCTCGACTGTCTTGAAGTGGACGCGGACTTCGACGCGCGCAGTTCCGCTTCCTCGAAGCTCTACCGCTACCGCATCCTGCTCAGCGCCATGCGCCGGCCGCTGCGCGACCGGTTCGCGCTGCGCGTGTGGCGTCCGCTCGACGTGGACGCCATGCGCGGGTGCGCCGCGCTGCTGGTCGGCGAGCACGACTTCACCAGCTTCGCCAGCGAGCACACCGAGACGGAAAGCAACGTCCGCCGCATCATCCGGAGCGAGGTGCTGGAAGACGGGGACGAGCTGCACTACCTGGTCGAGGCAAGCGGTTTCCTGTATAACATGGTTCGGATCATCGTCGGGACGCTGCTGATGGTAGGCAAGGGGAAGTTCACGCCGGCCGACTTCGCCGGGATGCGCCAGGCGCGCGACCGCAAGTCCGCCGGCCCCACCGCGCCGGCGAAGGGGTTAGCACTGGTGCAAGTCAGCTACCCCAACGACCCGCGAGGCCATGGCCGCGGGTAGGGGCGGTTCGCGAACCGGCCCCACGACCTAGGACAGCCGTGTGTGGTCGGGCGGACGAAACAGCTCTTGAAGCGGCGGGCCTTTGGGGCTAAAGTCAGGCGCTGCCGAAGCACTGAAAGCGAAGCGAGAATCTGCCGAGCCTTCACACGGACACAAGAGCAGGAGCGGAGATGGCTGAGGAAGGAAGGGCCAGCGGAGAGCTGGAAGGCTGGAAGCGCGATCGCGGCAGGACCCTGGAGCGGATCGAGCAACTGAAGCGCGAGGGAGTCTGCTACATCTGCCACGACCTGGAGACCGGAACCGTGTTCGGCCAGCAGGACGTTATCTACGAAGATGACCTGGTCCGGGTCGTGCTGGACGCCTTCCCCCGGGTCGAGGGCCACACCATTGTGGTCTACAAGCCGCATCGCGACGACATCTCCTACCTGTCGGAGGAGGAGGCCGGCACCGTCTTCGCGATGTGCGTCAGGGTGGTCAAGGCCATCAAGGAGGGGCTCGGCGCGGAGAAAGTCTACCTTCTGACCATGTGCGACGGGAAGATAAACCACCTGAACTTCCAGCTCCTTCCCCGCTACCCCGGCAACGTGATGGGCTACCGGCGCCTGAGCATGGCACGGCGCGCGCTGGCAGACGCCGAAGAGGCCGCCGAGGCCATCCGCGCCGCACTGGAGGTAGACGAGGGCCCCGCCTGAGGGCCCCGCCGCTCCGGGTGCCGTCTGTCCTTACGCCGCTTGCCCTCCGATTCAACCTCGCCCCGCGTCCTTTCAGGCCCGCGACGAAAGGGACCATGATCGCGATAGCGTTAGCCAAAGAACCGAACCCGGCCGTCCCGCTCAGTCGCGCCCGCGGCACGCATTGCTCGTTCATGGGAGAAGCGCGTCAAGGCCGAACGACGCAGATCCACGTGGACCGCCTGAGCTGCCCTCTTGCAAGGTACTACTTCGGGATGCCGAAACCGACGCTCGAGAGGGCAGGCAGGGCACTTCGCGCGTGGGGCGACATGGACGACGCCTCCCTGGCCGGCCTCTATCTGGAGTCCGGCCGGCGCATGGAAGACGCCGGGCCATACATCATCTACTTCCCCTATCCGAGCGGCGACCTGAAGCCCGACGTGCTCGTCAGGGTCGGCACGCCCGGCGAACTGGCCCCCATCGTCCACGAGCACACTCGAACGACAGGTGAGCGGCTTGTGGCATCCATCTCCGTGCTGGGGGCGGCCTGCGGGGAGTGCACCGTCTATCCGCTGGTCACGGGCAGGGCGAACGTCTCCCTCGGATGCAAGCGATGCCGGCCGGCAATGCAGCTTGACGATTCGCAACTGCTGCTGGCAGCCCCCCGGGGAACGGCGATCTTCGACATCCTGGCCGGCCCGGCGTAGCCGGCGACGCCGGCTCGCCCGAGGCCACTTCCCCTGATCTCTCACCCCCAGGCCGCCGCGCCCACCTCCCTCCGGACAAGCTGCTGGGAACGTGCGCCTGCCGCCACTTGCCCGGTCCGCGCGCCGCTGATATGCTATCGGCCCGTTGCGCAAGGAACCGTCCTCCAGCGGGAAGGGCACGCGACAATGCCGAGGCAATGCCTCATCACCGGCCCGGGCGAACTGGAACTGAGGGAATACCCCGAGCCGGAGCCGGCAGAGCACCAGGTCAAGGTCCGCATCGAGCACGCCGCCGCCAAGCACGGCACCGAGATGGCCCTCTACAAGGGATACGCCGCCGACCACGGCGACTGGGACGGAGAGTTCCAGCTATGCCGCAAGCCGGCTGGGGGCGACCCCTTCCCCTTCGGCGCTGGCAACATGGCCGTCGGCGTGGTCGAGGCAGTGGGGCCGGAGGTGACGGAGCTGAAAGAGGGCGACCGCGTCTTCCACTTCTCGGACTTCCGCGAGGTGGCGCTCTGGCCGGACACGGTCAGGAAGCTGCCCGACGGCGTGAGCTGGAAGGCGGCCACGTGCCTGGACCCGGCCGACTTCGCCATGGGGGCGGTGCGTGACGGGCACGTGCGCATAGGCGACGCGGTGGCCGTCATCGGGCTCGGCGCGATCGGGCAGCTCGTCGTCCAGTTGGCCAAGCTGGCCGGCGCGCATCCCGTCATCGGCGTGGACCTGTACGAGCTGCGCCGCGACGTGGCCGCCCGCTGCGGCGCCGACGTGGTGCTCGACCCGGGCCGGGAGGACGTGGGCCTGCGCATCAAGCAGGAGACGCACAAGCGCGGCGCGGACGTCTGCATTGACTTCTCGGGCAGCGACAAGGGACTGCACTCGGCCCTGCGCGGGGTCGCCTATGGCGGCACGGTGGTAGCCGGCTCTTACCCCAAGCCGGGCTACCCCGCCCTCGACCTCGGCGCCGAGGCGCACTTGAACCGCCCGCGGCTCATCTTCAGCCGCGCCTGCAGCGAACCCAACCCCGACTACCCGCGCTGGGACGAAGGGCGGATCCTGAACTGCTGCTGGCGGCTGCTGAAAGAAGGCATGCTCAAAGCGGAGGACATAGTGCAGCCAGTCGTGCCGTTCGCGGAGATAGTGGAGCACTACCCGAAGATAGACACCGCGCCGGAAACGAACGTGAAGCTCGGGGTCGAGTTCTGAGGGGCTATTGCGAAACCCCGTTCGTGACGAGGACGAGCGAGAAGCCCGAGGGCAAGGCGGCAGGCGCAAAACGCCGGAAGCGTGGCTGAAGCCACGTTGAGGACGTTTTGCGCCGACAACACAGCCATCGGGCTTCGCA
>JAUVVP010000281.1 GCA_030604585.1 Planctomycetota bacterium
CTGACGGCGGCCGAGGGGCCCGAGCGGGACAGGCGCATCGGGCTGCGCCAGAAGCTCGGCGAAGGGCTGGCCGGGTGGGTGGCCGAGGTGGGCGAGCCGATCCTGGTCACCGATTCGCGCAAGGTGCACAGGCTGCGGGGCCGCGCCTGCAAGCGCTACTCGAACTTCAGTTGCCTGGCAACACCGGTGATGCACGGCGGCCAGTTGCTCGGTGTCGTGTGCCTTACCATGCCGAAGGATGACCAGCCCTTCGGGGCGGCCGACCTGTACCTGGCGCGCGTTCTGTCCCAGAAGCTCGGTTCCGTGATGCGGCCCATCACCGCCCTTTCGGAGCTGCGCCGCCTCAGCGACAGACTGCTCGGCGCGTTCAGGTCCTGCACGGACCTGGTCATCGAAAAGGACGCCCAGGTGGAGGCGCTGCGGGCCCTCAGTTGCAACATCCTGGACGGCATTCCCCTGGGCGTGATCGCCTACGACCGCGAGCTGCGCGTGCGCTTCTCGAATCTGGGCGCGCAGGGCCTTTGCGGATTGCAGCCGGCCGGGCCCGTTGCCTGGGACGGCCCTCCTCTGGAGGATGGGCTCGACATGGACCGCCAGGCCTGGCGGCAGCAACTGCTGGAGGTCATGGAGACGGCGCAGGAATGCCGCATCCAGCGGCTGGGCTATCGCGTCGGCGGTCAGACACGCATACTGGACATCCACGGTTCGCGGCTCCAGGGTACCGATGGCGAGACCATCGGGGGCATCCTCACCGTGCAGGACGTGACTGAGGATGTGGAGATGGAGGCCAAGCTTTCCGAGGCCGAGCGCCTGGCGCTGATGGGGAAGATCGCGGCCAAGGTGGCGCACGAGTTGAACAACCCGCTGGACGGCATTCTGCGGTTCCTCAACCTGGCGCTGCGGCGGTTGGAGGACCCGGAACGGGCCCGTTCCTACCTGGAGGAGAGCCGCAACGGCCTGCTGCGCATGAGCAACATCCTCAGTCAGCTCCTCTCCTTCTCGCGCAGCCACCAGGCGGCCGGCCGGACCGTCGGCCTGAGCCAGATGATCCGCCAGAGCCTGGCCATGTACGAGCAGCGGGCGCGCGCGATGAACATTGACATACGCCTTGACGTCCCTTCGGACCTGCCGCCGCCCCCCAGCAACGAGCTGTGGGACGTCTTCGGCAACGTCATCAAGAACGCCCTGGACGCCATGGGAGAGAACGGCACGCTGACCATCTGCGCCGAGCGCAACGGGCGGCTGGTGAGCATCGCCGTCTCCGACACGGGGCCCGGCGTGCCGGAAGAGCTGCGCGACAAGATATTCGAGCCTTTCTTCACCACCAGAAAAGCGGAGAACGGCACGGGCCTGGGCCTGGCGGCATGCCGCGAATCGCTGCGCCGCGTCGGAGGCGAGATCAACCTCGTCCCGTCCGAGCAGGGCGCCACCTTCGAGATCGTCGTGCCGGTCAAGGAAGAAGCAGAATAGCCGATGCCCGCTGAACAGACCGCCGTACTTGTGCTGGACGATGACCCGATTGTCCTGAGAAGCCTCAGCGAATTCCTGCGTGTGGAGGGATACCGGGTCAGCCCCTGCCAGACCCTCGCCGAAGCAATGGAGCTGCTGGAGAAGGACCAGTTCCACGTGGCGCTCACGGACGTGCGGTTGCCCGAGGGAAGCGGCTTCGACCTGCTCGAACATGCCAAGGCGCTCAGCCTCTCCACGGCCATGATCATGCTGACGGGCTACGGGTCGATCGAAGACGCCGTGCGCGCCATCAAGATGGGGGCCTTCGACTACGTCACCAAGCCGATTGCCGACGGTGAGGTGAAGCTGTCCATCGAGCGCGCCCTCCAGCAGCGGGAACTGCTCGAAGAGAACCGCAGGCTGCGCCAACAGCTCAACATGACGTTCCACTTCGAGAACTTCATCTGCCGCGACCCTAAGATGAAGCGCGCTCTGGACATGATCAGGGTGGTGGCAGGCACGGACGCGACGGTGCTGATCACCGGGGAGAGCGGCACCGGCAAGACGCTGGCCGCCCGGGCGATCCACGCCAACTCTCCTCGTACGGGCAAGCCCTTCATCGAGGTGAGCTGCGGCACCTTGCCCGACACCTTGCTGGAGAGCGAGCTGTTCGGTCACGTCAAAGGCGCCTTCAGCGGCGCCATCGTCAACAAGACGGGCAAGTTCCAGGCCGCCGACGAGGGGACCATCTTCCTTGACGAGATCTCCATCGCCAGCCCCTCGCTCCAGATGAAGCTGCTGCGCGTGCTGGAGGACTTCAAGTTCGAGCCGGTCGGCAGCAACGACACGCACGAAGTCAACGTGCGGCTGATCCTGGCCACCAACCAGGACCTGAGCGAACTGGTGAGGCAGCGCAACTTCCGCGAGGACCTCTACTACCGCATAAACGTGATGAACATCGAGCTGCCTCCCCTGCGCACGAGGCCCCAGGACATCCCCCCTTTGGCCCATCACTTCATCGAGAAGTACCGGCACGAGGCCATACATTCCGTCAAGGGCATATCCGACGAGGCAATGCGGGTGCTGGCCGACTACGAATGGCCCGGCAATGTCCGCGAGCTCGAGAACGTCCTCCAGCGCGCCGTCGTCCTCTGCCGCACGCCCTACATACTGCCGGAGGACCTCCCCACCAATCTCGCCTCACCCGTCGAACCGGTGCTCCCCGACGGCAAGACGTTGGCGCTGAAGGAAGCCATGCGGAGGTGGGAACGGCACCTTATCCTTGAAGGGCTCAAAGCCAACGGCGGCAACCGCAAAGAGACGGCCAAGTGCCTCGGCATCAACCGCACCACCCTCTACAACAAGATGCGCGAGTACGGCATAACGGAGATCTGAGCCGAGGCCGCCCGGGGGGGCACCACGACGCCGGTCGGGCGTCCCACTTGCAGCGCATGCCCACAGCCGCACCCCTTCCCGCCTGGCAGTTGCGTGGCGGTCCCGTACGGTCAATGGCCGTTGCGAGGGGTGGGTTCGGGCGAGATGCGACTGTCAACCGCGTCGGCAAGCTATGCCGAACTGCGATAGACGTCGAAACGGGGCCTCTCGTCGAAGCGAACGGCGATGCCGCCCTTGGCGTAGGGACCCTTGTCGGTTTCGGGAGGGTCGAGCCTCAGGACAGTGGCCTTGCTGCGCAAGCTTCTGAAGAGCGGACCCGACCCCAGGCCGTCCAGTCCGGAGAGGCGCAAGGTCAAGCCCTGCCCGACGTCCAGACCTTCCCACTCGGGAGTCCAGAAGTAGAGTCCGCCGGCGGAGACGTTTGCGGTGTTACCCATCCGGCCGGCCGTTGCCTCCTCGCCCGCCGGAGAAAACTCCACATTAAGCCTCAGTTGAAGTCTCGGCCACTCTCTTCGTTCGTGCCTATCGGCTGCCACGCCGTTTCCACCGAAATGCAAGTTGCGCCACCAACGCCATGTGGTGTCCACATGGGCGGCACCGACACGGTTCTCAGCACGCCGACCTGGCCAACCGCCGCCTCCCAGGTTGTTGCGAAGATATACTGGATTGGCGAAGCGATTGTCAAGCCGAGGTTGCTCCTTGTCTGCCCAATGTGCCAAATGCACCGGACATCAGGGGACCGTCTACTGCTGGTTCAGGCTCCAGACCATACTCCTTGATCTTCTTGTAGAGGGTGGAGCGGCTTATCCGAAGCTCTTTCGCCGCGTGCTGCTTGTTCCATCGCACCGCCCTGAGGGTCTGCAGGATGTATTGACGTTCCGGCTCCCGCAGTGCCTCCTTCAGCGGAAGCAGCTCCAGCCCGCGCCTGAGCCCCCGCGGCGCTGCCCAGGCCTGCACTATGCTGCGCGGCAGGCTGTCCAGCTCAATAGTCGTCTCTCGCGCCAGGATCACGCCATGCTCGAGGGCGTTCCTCAGCTCCCTCACGTTTCCCGGCCAGCGGTTGCGCACCAGGGCGCTGAGGACCTCGGGCGAGACGCCGCTGATGGTCCGTCCGTGCTGCGCCGCGCACCGGCGCAGGAAATGCTGGGCCAGCAGAGGAATGTCCACGACCCGCTCGCGCAGCGGAGGGATCTCCACCTTGACTGCGTTGAGACGATGGTAGAGTTGCTCGCTGAAGAGGCCCCGCGCGATCTGCTGTTCCAGCGGGGTGTTTGTCGCCACCATCAGCCGCACGTGACTTCGGCGGGTCTGTGTGTCGCCCACTCGTTCGAACTCGCCGGACTCCACGGCGCGAAGGAGTTTGGCTTGCAGCGATCGCGAGGCGTTGGCGACCTCGTCCAGCAGCAGGGCGCCCCCGTCGGCCAGCTCGAACTTGCCCACGCGCGATTGCTCGGCCGACGTGAAGGCTCCGCGCACGTGGCCGAACAACTCGCTGGCCAGCA
>JAUVVP010000240.1 GCA_030604585.1 Planctomycetota bacterium
CCAGCGTCACCAGCAGCGCTATGATGGTAAGCGGCGTCAGAACGTGAAGGAACCTCTCCTTGAACCAGTCCTCGCCCCGGGCGGCGATCAGCCACTTGCGGGAGAAGTAGCCGGCCACAAGCGGCAGCGCAACGTAGATGCCGATCGAGAGCAGCAGCGCCTGCCACGGCACGGGCAGCCGGCCCACCCCGAGCAGGAACCCGCCCAGCGGCCCGTAGAGGAAGAGCATCGTCAGCGAGTTGATCGCCACCATCATCAGCGTGTGGCCGTCGTTGCCCCTGGCCAGGTAGCCCCACACCAGCACCATGGCCGTGCACGGCGCGATGCCCAGCAGGATGCAGCCCGCCAGGTAGCTGCGCCACAGCGGCACTTCCAGCATCTTGACGCCGTCCCGAAGCACGACCGTGCCCACGCCGTGCGTGTCCCCCACCTTTAGCTCCAGTCCCAGCGGCACCTTCACCAAGTCCGTCCTGTCGGGACCGATGAAGCCGAGGAACAGGCTGCCGAGAAAGAGCACCGAGATGGCATACATGGTGAAGGGCTTGACCGCCCAGTTCACGAACAGGGTCAGCCCGACCGGGCGGAGGTTCCTGCCGGCCTTGAGCACCTCGGCGAAGTCTATCTTCACCATGATCGGATACATCATGCAGAAGAGGCAGACGGCGATCGGGATGGAAACGACGGGGGCGTCGCCCACGTGGATGGCCAGACCGTCCAGGAAGGTGGCCACGCCGGGGGCCACCTTGCCCAGCACGATGCCCGCCACGATGCAGAGGACGACCCAGACCGTCAGGTACTTCTCGAATACGCTCAGACCCCTGCGCTGCTCGGGGCCGGTTACGTGCGCGGCTGTCATCGGGGGTCCTCCCGCGTGTCACCGGTCAATGCCTCGGGCAGCGTCTCGACGAACGCCCTGATCTCGTCGCGCACGCGGCGGTAGATCGCCAGGGCCTCCTCTTCGGTCTCCGTCGCCATAGCCAACGAAGGAGGGTCGTCGAAGCCCATGTGAAGCACCTTCGCCCTGCCGGGGAAGACCGGGCAGTGCTCGCCGGCGTAGTCGCAGACGCTCACCACGTAATCGAACCCGGCCTCGACCACCTCGGTGACGCGCTTGGACCTTTGAGCCGAGATGTCGACCCCGGACTCGGCCATCACCTGAACGGCCCGCGGGTCGAGCCCGGAGGCCACGATGCCGGCCGAGTGGGGCTCGATCGCGTCGCCCTTCAGATGCCGCGCCCATCCCTCGGCCATCTGGCTGCGGCAGGCGTTGCCGGTGCACAGGAACAGGACCTTCACCTTCTGTAATGGGCGCATAGCTGCTCCTTGCTGATCTTGCGCACGTCCTTGAGCCGACGGGCATCCTCGGGTATCTGTTTCCGGTCACGCAACGAATCCCGCACCCAGCGGACCGCCCGAAGAACGGTCGTTGGGGCGTCTTTCCCGGGCAGACGATAGTAGGTCCAGCGGCCCTCTTTGCGCACCCGGACCAGGCCGGCCTGGTGCAGGACGGCCATGTGTTTGGAGACCGTTGAGGGCGCCAGGGCGAGCATTTCGATGATCTGGCAGAGGCACAGCTCACCCCCTCGCAGGAACATGAGGGCACGGATTCGGCCCTCGTCCGAGAGGGCCCTGGCGATGTTGAGGAACTCTTGCATGGCTTACTCCTATACTTCGCCAAGTAACGAACTATATTGTAAGGCGGCTTACATCCGGCGTCAAAGCCGGACGGCCAATCCGTCATCCTCATGGGACATTGCTCTGGCAGAAGAAGCACGACGTCGCAGCTCGTTCTCGTTCTCGTCCTCGTTCTCGTTCTCGTGCTCGTTCTCGTGATCGTTCTCGTTCTCGAATCGGTAGCTGGCGCACGGGTTGCGACAACAGGCGTTGGGTCCGTTCGCTGCCCCTGGCGCGACGCAGTCGCGTCTGCCGGTCTCATTCGAGTAGTATTCAGAGCCGGAGTCTGTCGGAGCAGGCAGGCCCCGGCGTGGCACACTGCCCACGGGAGGCGAAGCATGGACCGAGTGGTCACGGACGTGTGCGTGATCGGCGGCGGCATGGCCGGCCTGGCGGCAGCGGTTACGGCCGCGCGTCAGGGCGTGAAGGTGGCCCTGGTGCAGGACCGGCCCGTCCTGGGCGGGAACGCCTCCAGCGAGGTGCGCATCCACATCACGGGGGCCGACCAGCACGGCAACCGGCCCTTCTGCCGCGAGACGGGCATCCTCGAAGAGCTGCGCCTCGAGAACTCCTTCCGCAACCCGCAGCGGGAGTACCCCGTCTGGGACCTGATCCTCTACGATTTCGTCACGCGGCAGCCGAACCTACAGCTCTTCCTGAACGCCGTCTGCCTCGGAGCACGGATGGAGGGCCGCCGGGTCCGCGCCGCCCTGGTCGAGCAGCCCGTCAACTGGCTCCGCTTCGAGGTCGAGGCGACCACCTTCGTGGACTGCTCGGGGGATGGGCGACTCGCACTCGAGGCGGGGGCAGATTACCGCCGGGGCCGGGAGGCCCGCTCCGAGTACGGGGAGTCGGCCGCGCCGGAAGCGGCGGACGATTTCGGCATGGGCTCGTCCATCGTCTATCAGACAAAGGACATGGGACGGCCGGTCAAGTTCGTGCCGCCCGCATGGGCCAAGGATTTCAAGGAGACTGGCCTGCCCCCGCATCGTCGGCCCGGCCCGGACGAGATGTCCGGCTACTGGTGGGTCGAGTGGGGCGGCACCCTCCATCCTACGCGCGACGGCGCGGCGGTCCACCGTGAGCTACTCGCCATCGCCCTCGGCGTATTCGACTACGTGAAGAACTCCGGCGACTACCCCGAGGCGCAGAACCTGGGGCTCTCGTGGATCGGGCAGGTGCCGGGCCGGCGCAGCGGGCTGCGTTTCCTGGGCGATCACGTCCTGCGCCAGCAGGACTTGCAGGACCCGCCCGGTTTCGAAGACCGCGTCGCCTACGGCGGCTGGACGATGGACCGGCACCCGCCTCTCGGGTTCTTCTCGCCGGAGCCGCCTGCCGATTTCCTCAACATGCCGGACATCTACTCGATCCCGCTCGGGTGCCTCTATTCGCGCAACGTCGAGAACCTGTACCTGGCGGGCCGATGCCACAGCGCAACGTATACGGCCCACGGCTCGACCCGCGTCATGGGAACGTGCCTCTCGATGGGCCAGGCGGTCGGCATGGCGGCTGCCGTCGGCATCGAGAGGGGCGCCGATCCCAGGGAAGTGAGGGAGCGCTTCGTCGGCGAGGTGCAGCAGCGACTGCTCAAGGAGGACGTGTTCCTGATCGGCGTCCGCAACGAGGACCCCGGCGACCTGGCCAGGACGGCCAGGGTCACGGCGTCGAGCCAGCACTCAGACGACTGCGGCCCTGAGCAGGCAACGAACGGCGTGGCCCGTCCGCGCGGCGGCTCGATGAACATGTCGGCAAGCGCCAGAGGCAAGACGGCCGGCGAATGGATCGAGCTGTCGTGGGAGCAGGCGCGCTCCGTCAGCGAGGTGCGGCTGACCTTCGACACCGACCTGGAGCCCGAGTTCGCCTTCTCGATCTTCCCCTACGTGCAGCACAGGGTCCAGGCACCCGTGCCGCAGACGGTGGCCGACTACCGCATCGAGGCCCGCGACCCGGCGGGCCGGCGCACGGTCGCGCACGTGACCGGCAACTACCAGCGCCACCGCATCCACTCTTTCGATGCAGTCCGGACGGACGCCCTCCGCATCACCTTCGAACGGACCAACGGCGCCGACCAAGTCCGCCTTTACGAAGTGCGGGCATACTGACCTTGTCCCGGAACGAGCGAACCGTACTCGCCCCCAAAGACCGGCGTGCAGAGCGCAGCCGGCAGCTCGCCGCGCTGGACCTTGACGCCGAAGGGGTCCGACCCCTTCTTCTGGCAACAGCCGAACGAAGAAGGGACTTGCGCGTCGCTGCCACGCCCTTTATAATGGCCGATGTGGGGCAATGATGGGGGAAGTTCCTCCCTTTGACGCTGTTCTTGCACTGACGGGGGTTCGCGTGTAAGTGCGGTGTGCCCCTTTCCCGTTGGGGGAGATCGTAGAGCTGGCAGCCGAATTGTGTCGGCTGCATTCTCATACCGTGGAGGGAGGCCGCCAAGATGAGGGGCAAACATTGGCTGGCCGTGGCAGTTGTGACGGGATTGTTGTTGGTGGGGGCCGCGTCGGGCTGTCGCCTGTGGCCGTGGCATGAAGAGCATCCCACCGGGCATTTCGAGCATCCGGGCTCGACGCACGAGGCGGAGCATCCCGGCGAGGCGGAGGAGCATCCGGCGGAGCATCCCGGCGAGGCCGGGGAGCATCCGGCGGAGCATTCCGGGGAGCATCCGGCGGAGCATCACGGGGAGGCCGAGGAGCACCCGGCCGCTGAGGAAGAACAGCCGGCGGAGCATCCTACGGGTGGTGAGCATCCGACCTCGGCCGCTCCCACGGGCGCCGTCTTCGCCCAGGTAGCCCAGCCGCGGCCGGGAATCCTCCTGGTGGCGGAGCACCCGGCAGAGCATCCTGCCGAGCATCCGAAGCCCAAGGCGGAACCGGCCCCGAAGCCGAAGCCACTGACCAAGGAGGACCTGGGCAAGGCGATCGAAGGCTACATCACGCAGGACACAGAGCTGAAGGGCGGCTACTTCCTGGTCTACGACAAGGAGAAGGAAGAGGTCCTGATGCTGACCCTCGACAAGGTGCACAAGGACCGCCTGTCGCAGACGGCCCCGCGCACTTACTTCGCCTGCACGGACCTGAAGAC
>JAUVVP010000375.1 GCA_030604585.1 Planctomycetota bacterium
CATAGATGCGCCAGAAGTGAACGCCGGCCTCGCCGGCGGTCATGACCCTGTCCCGGCGTCCCCCGAATGCGATGGCCCGGACGGGGCCTGCGTCCGCCTGCCAGGCGGAGGTCTGGCGTCCGGTCTCTGCATCCCAGAGGACCACGCGCCCGTCCTCAGTGCCGGTTGCGACTGCTCCCCCCTTCGGCCCGAGGCCGACCGAACTCAACGGGGACCTCTCGGGGTCCTTCAGTGTGCGGATCTCTCTGCCGCTGTCGGCTTTCCAGAGCCGCGCCGTGCCGTCGGCGCCGGCAGTGACCACCCGCTCGCTGTCGGGGTCGAAGGCCACGTCATTGATGGCGCCCGCGTGTCCTTGCAGGCGCGCCTCCCGGTCGCCGCTATCCGTGTCCCACAGGCCGCCCTCACCGTGCTCGTATCCGACGGCGAGCAGGAATCCGTCCGGCGAGAAACGGACCGCCGTGACCGCACCGGCCCCGGCCGGGATGCCGAACCTCTCGACGCCCGTCTCCGTCTCATAGACGCCCGCGCTGCCGTCGTCGTGTCCAAGGGCAAGCAGCTCGCCGTCGAAGTCGAGGGCAAGGGCCGTGGGCCCCCGTCCCTCGGGCGGCAGGCGGCGCAGTTCCGTGCCCGTGTCAGTCGCCCACACAATGACCAGCCCGTCTTCGGTCAGGCCGGCCAGCCGGCGCCCGTTGCGGCTCAACGCAATGCGCTGCACTATGGCGCCGCTTTCGCCGAACCTGCGCAGCGTAACGCCCGGCGCGAGGTCCTCGAGCAGTTCGCGGCGGACTTCCGCAGCGTTTTCATAGTCGTCGAGCTTTACGCTCAGTCCGGTCACTGCGCCGCCGGACTTGACGAAGTCCATGGCGGCTTGCAGCTCGAGGACGACCACCTGGCTATCGTAGTCGTAGTTGCCGGTATCGAACTGGCCGCTGGCGGCAAACTCGGCAAGGCTCATCTCCAGCTCGGAGGTGGCGCTGATCAGCACGATCCGGCCCGGCTCAACGTCCAGCCTCTGCGGGTCGTACAGCGGCAGCGGCGGAGCGAACCCGGGGAACTCCTTTCCCACGAAACACGCCTTCAGCGACCCGGCGTCCTCTGCGCCGGCGCTTGGATACGTCTTGCGCAGGTCGGCGAAGCTGCCCACGATCATGTTCCGCGGCAGGTCGGAGACGTCCGCTTCCAACGCTGGGTCCACGCCACGGAACTCGACGTAACTCATGTAGTCAATGCCGGGGTCGGGCAGGCGCATCAGCGCGATGCCCCGCACGGACGGCGCCACGCCGGCGATGTGCTCGGACGACTGAAGCACCCGCTCGCGCCAGTGCCGCCAATCGTGCAGGCCCTGGCCGAACCGGCCGGAGCCGGGGGGCTTGACCGTCAGATCGCTCAGATACCCCCTGATGGCCGAGGTCATCTGGAGGTGGAAGCCACTGAAGACGCTCATGACCACGATCAGGACCCCGACGCTGAGGGCCACGCCGAGGGCTGCCAGGTAGGCCAGCTTCTTCTTCACCAGGTAGCGCAGCCCGATGAAGAAGGGGTTGTAGCTGAGCAGCGGCCTGCGCACCGCGTCGGAGGGGGGTTGGGCGGGGCTGTTGTTCGGCATGTGGAAGTCCCGATTCCCGTTGCCCGAGGGGGTTGAAGTCGGCCCTCAGCTTACATGAGCGCAGCGGCGGGCGGCAAGTGCAGGCCCCGGGGTGGCATGCCGCCTCATGCGGTTGAAAGGACCGCGCCGGGATGCTACAATAGGGGCTCCCTTCCGGTGATAAGCGGCGGCTAACCGAGGAGTCAGACAGTGGCCAGAGTCTGTGATATATGCGGCAAGGGCACGACGGCCGGACGCAAGATCGCCCGGCGCGGACGTGCCAAGCACCGGGGCGGCGTCGGCATCAAGACCACCGGCGTCAGCACGCGGGCCTTCCGCGCGAACCTGCAGAGGGTCAGGGCGCTCGTCAACGGCGCCCCCAAGCGGATGAGAGTCTGCGCCAAGTGCATAAGGGACGGCAAGATCACCAAGGCCGTCAAGTAGCCCTATCCCTGTCCTGCTCACGCCATGCCCATCACCCGCCAGGAAGTCGAATACGTTGCGCACCTCTCGCGGCTCGAACTCACCGAGCAGGAGATGGAGAAGTTCGCCGGCCAGCTCGACGCCATCCTCGGCTACATGGACAAGCTTAACGAGCTGGACACCGAGGGTGTCGAGCCCATGGTGCACGGGGTCGAAGGCCGCCAGCCCGTCCGCCGGGACGCCGTGGGTGAATCCCTCCGCAGGGAAGAAGCCCTCCAGAATGCCCCCGAGTCCAGCGAAGGCTGCTTCAAGGTCCCCCGCATCATCGAATGACGGGACCCACCACGGAGCCACACTGCCCCCCGGTCGGCGATCCTCTTCTCGCCGGCGTGCGGGGCGGGGCGCCCCGCCTATGCGTCGGACTGGATTGCCCGCGCCAGCCTCCGGTAGCACTCCTGCACGAACCCGTTCAGCCAGCGCAGGATCGCGTCCATCCCCTCGGCCGCTTCGCAGCCCGCCACGTCTGCGGTCTTGAGCAATCCCCTGACTGTCGAGGGTAGGTCCGCGCTTCCCGGCAGCCGTCCCTCAACGAGCGACAGGGGGAAGAACAGGCTCAGGTTGTAAAGGAAGCTGAGGCGCCGGTACGCCTCGGCCGGTGAGTCGCGCGTCTGCTGCCAGAGCAGTTGGCTGACGGGATGGCCGGCCGTGTCGGGGCGTTCGTGCAGCTTCATGCGCAGCACGTAGAAGGTGCACTGGCGGGTCATCTCCATCGGGGGGTAGAGGCCGGCGTCGGGGAACAGGTGCTCCATGCAGGCGTTCACCTCGCGGGCGAGCCCGTCCAGCACCTCCCAGCACTCGCGCAGGAAGGCGTGCAAGTCGGCCTCGGCGTCGCGGCTTTCCTCCAGCGCCGCCACTGCCCGAGCGCGGCACGCTTGTGCCCCTTCAAGCCGTTCGCCCGTGAACCGGTGCAGATGCCGCAGAAGCTCGGCCTTCTCGGCCGGCAGTCCGGCGGCGGCCATCAGATCGCTCTCATCCATGTTCAGCCCCTGCCGTGGACGCCCTCAGTGTACCCGAGCGCCCGACCTGAGAAAACAGCGAGCGCCCGATTCCGGAGTGTGGAATGCCGACCCCCTCCCCATCCGGCCGCAAAACGCTGGGACAGGCACCCCGCCTTCGCGGGGATGCCAGTCCCGGTTTTGCTGCGCGAGCTCTGCGGTGAAGCCGTCTTGTTGGCACGTCTCAGGAAGCGCGCCCGCCGGGGTGAAGACGCGGCCGGACTCCATCCCCAGCCGGCCGCAAAACGCTGGGACAGGCACCGTGTTTCCTGACGGAAAACGGATGCCAGTCCCGGTTTTGCTCCGCGAGCTCTGCGGTGAAGCCGTCTTGTTGGCACGTCTCAGGAAGCGA
>JAUVVP010000188.1 GCA_030604585.1 Planctomycetota bacterium
CGCCTCCCCTGCCGGCGCCTCAGTCTCGGCGGCAGGCTCTATCTCGGGGCCCTCCTCCGCGGGCGGCGCCTCGGCCTCGGCAGGGGGCTCAGTTGCCTCGGCCGCTTCGGCCCCCTCGGGTCCCGCGGTGTCGGCAGCGGGCGGCGCCTCGGCCTCGTCGTCGGGCACCGGAAGGTCCGCGTGGGCCTCCAGCTCGGCCGTCAGGGAGGCCTCCAGGTCGCCCTCGACTGTCGGGCCGCCTGGTTCGGGGACGCTCTCGGCGGCCACAGCCAACTCCGTCTCCTCCTCGACAGGCAGGGCCTCGGGCTCAGGAGCCGCTTCAGCCGGCTCGAGGGCTTCAGCGCCCTGCTCGGCAGGCGGCTCTTCGGCCGGCGGGGCTTCGGCCGGGCCTTCCTCGGGGGCGGCCACCTCCACCGGGATGCCGAGGCCGGCTTCGGCCTTCGGCGCCTCGGGGGCCGCTTCGGCCGCGGGGGCCTCCCCTTCCCGGTCGCGCTGAGGAGCCCCTTTCATTGCCTCCCGGATCATCTTGTCGGGGTCCTCCGCCTCGCTGAGCTCGTCGCTGCGGATGACGATGCGCGGGCCCGTTTCTTCAGCGGCGGCGGGTTCGGTGCGCAGGCTGAGGCCGATCTTGCGGGCGTCCGCGTCCACGCGGATGACACGCACGTCCACCACGTCGCCCACGTCAACGATCTCCTCGGGCGAAGGTATCTTCTTCTCGCTCAGCTCGCTGATGTGCAGCAGGCCCTCCAGCCCGCCTTCCAGTTCGACGAAGGCGCCGAAGCTGGTCAGCTTGGTGATGATGCCCCGCACCAGGTCGCCGGCGCGGTAACGGTCGGGGATCTCGTCTTTCCAGGGGTCGGGCTGGAGCTGTTTATACCCGAGCGCGACGCGCCTCTTCTGCGGGTCCACCTCCAGGACGATCGTCTTGACGGTGTCGCCCTTCTGGACCACTTCCGAGGGGTGAGAGACCTTGCGCGTCCAGGACATGTCGCTGACGTGGAGCAGGCCGTCTATGCCTTCCTCTATCTCGATGAAGGCGCCGTAGCTGGTCAGGTTCCTGACGCGGCCGACGACCTCGGTTCCCTGGGGGTAGTTCTGCTGGACCAGCTCCCAGGGGTTCTGTTCGGTCTGCTTCATGCCGAGGCTGATCTCTTCCTTCTCCTTGTTGATGCCCAGCACGACGATGTCGACCATGTCGCCGATGGCGACCACCTCGCTGGGATGGTTGATGCGGCGCGTCCAGGACATCTCGCTGATGTGCACCAGGCCCTCGACACCCTCCTCCAGCTTGACGAAGGCGCCGTAGCTCATCAGGTTGACCACCTCGCCGCTGACCTCGGACCCGACGGGGTATTTCTCCTCGACGTTGTCCCAGGGGCTGGGGGTCTTCTGCTTCAGGCCGAGGGCGACCTTTTCCTTCTCCGGGTCCACGTTGAGGATCATCACCTCGATCAGGTCGTCAATGGCCACGATCTCGCTGGGGTGGCTGATGCGCCCCCAGCTCATGTCGGTGATGTGGAGCAGGCCGTCAATGCCGCCCAGGTCCACGAACGCGCCGAAATCCACGATGTTCTTGACCTTGCCGGGCCGAGTCTGGCCTTTCTCGAGTTTCTCCAGCATGCGCGCCTTCATGACGCGGCGCTGGCTTTCGATGAGCTGGCGCCTGGAGACGACGATGTTGCGCCGGTCCTGGTCGATCTTCAGCAGCTTGCAGGTCAGCCGCGTGCCGATGTAGTCGGCGATCTCGCCGGGCCGCCGGATGTCCACCTGGCTGGCGGGCAGGAAGACGGGCACGCCGATGTCCACCAGCAGGCCGCCCTTGATCTTGCGCACGACCGTGCCGGTGACGACGTCGCCTTCCTGGTGACGGGTGACCACGCGCTCCCAGTTGCGTATGCGGTCCGCCTTCCGCTTGGAAAGCTGCACCAGGCCGGAGTCGTCTTCGACGGCCTCCAGCAGCACCTCCACCACGTCGCCCACCGCGACCTGCTGGCCGTATTCCCATTCGTAGCGCGCCACGGCGCCTTCGCTCTTGTAGCCGACGTCCACCATCACCTCGTCGTTGCTGACGCTGATGACGCGCCCTTCCAGGATGGTGTTGACGCTGTAGTCCTTGACGGACTCGTCCAGACTCCTCTCAAGTTCCGCGCCGTCCAGGCCTTCCAAAGACGCCTGGACCTCCTGCTCGATCTTGTCCCTGTCAATGCCGAAGTCGGCGAGGATGTCTCGCTTTGCCATTATCTACCTGGAGAACAGAAGGAATACAGAACCCATGTTACGCAGCGCTCCGTCAGGGACGCCGTACCGAGAACGAGCAACCCCTCGGCGCAACCTGTGTTCCCCGACAGAAGGCCGTTCGACGGTGGCCATCGGTCCGACGGCCGCAGGCCGCCGGTCCACCACCTGACATTGTGCCATCGCCTCCTCTATGCCTTCGGCGGCCCCGGTGGCCGCCTGCCCTCACGGGCTTCAGCTCGTCCAGTGCCCCAGGTATCCCCGCAGGAATGCCTGGAGTTCTTCTACCTCTGCACGCAGCCCGGCGGCCAGCTCTTCGGCGCTCTTCCCACGCGGCTCCAACAGCCGGCCGTAGGCCACCGCCGTACGACCGGGCCGCGGCAGCGCCCGGCTCCTCGGCCAGCACATGTAAGCGCCTTCAACGCAGACCGGCAGGATCGGCACGCCGCAACGCACGGCGATGGCCGCCACGCCGGACTTGAACGTCCCAAGCGACCCGTCGAACGTGCGCGTGCCCTCCGGGAACATCAACAGCGCCTCGCCCTCGCGCAGCAGGCGCAGAACCGTCTTCAGCGCCGCACTGTCCACGGCTCCCCGCGCGATGGGGTGGGCGCTGACCACCCTCAACAACTCCCGAAAGCCCGGCGTGCGGAACAGGCTCCGCCGGGCCAGGTACGATATCGGTTCCGCCAGCCCCATCCCCACCAGGACGGGGTCCAAGAAGCTCTGATGATTCGAGGCGATCAGCAGGCCGCCCTTCCGCCCGCTCAGGTCCGGCACGTTGAAGTGCCGCACGCGGGCGAAGAGCGTCATCGGGCCCCTGACCGCCACCTTGGCCAGGCGGCGAAAGCCCTGCTGAATGGCTCCGCTGACGGGCACGGCCTCTTCCGAAACGTATGTTAGTCCCGGCCCTGGGCCGGACGGCGGCGCGCCACCTCCGCCACCATCGCCTCGACGACCTCATCCACGGTCATGTGCGTGCTGTCAAGGAACACCATGTCGTCCCGCTTGCGCAGCGCGCCGACCGGCCGCGACCTGTCTCTGGCGTCGCGCTCGGCCACCTGCCGGACGACCTCCTCCAGAGGGGCCGCCGCGCCGGTGCTGCGCAGGTCGGCCAGCCGCCGCGCGGCCCGTTCCTCCAGAGCGGCGTCCAGGTAGAACTTCACCTCCGCCCGGGGAAACACCTCGCTCCCCTGGTCCCTGCCCTCGGCCACGAGGTCGTATCGGCGGCCGAACCGGCGCTGATGCTCTATCAGGACCCGCCGCACGGCCGGCTCATCGGCCAGGCGGTATATGTTCTCGGTGACCTCGGCAGTCCTTATCTCGGTGGTCACGTCCCGCCCGTCGCAGAGGATGCGTAGCCCGTCCTCCGCCGGCTGGAGCTCAATGTGAGCGCTCTGAGCGACGCCTGCCAGCGCGGCGGGGTCATCCATGTCCGCCCCGCACTCCAGCGCCTTCCACGTTACGGCGCGGTACATGGCCCCGGTGTCCAGATAGCGGAACCCGAGCCGCCGTGCAAGCCGACGCGCGACCGTGCTCTTGCCGGCGGCGGCGGGGCCGTCCACTGTGATCACCAAGGCCTGGTCCCCTGTGCTGTGTTCAACGGGACGCCACCAGGACCGATGACATTGAGCCCACACAGGCAGGCAGAGTCCGCACACGGCCGCCGTACCCCGCATAGCGGCCTTTCACTATACCAGATGCGGTCAGTCTTCGCAACCGCATTCGGCCGCTCCGGGCCGCCTCGACGCCGCCCTCAGATGCGAGGGCGAAGGGCGTGGGCCCGCCTATGAGCCGGCGTCATTCTCGCGCCTTCTGGCGTGCCCTTCGGCCACGGCGTGCAGGCGGCTGCGTATGTGTTCCATGGCCTGAGCCGGCTCGTCGGTCACCTCGAAGATGTCCAGGTCCGGCTCCGAGATATACCCCCTGCCCAGCATCGTGTCGCGCAGCCAGCCGAGCAGCTTCTCCCAGTAAGTGGCTCCGAACAGCACGACGGCGAAGTTCTCGTTCCTCTCCGTCTGTGCCAGGGTCAGCGATTCGAACAGCTCGTCCATCGTCCCGAAACCGCCCGGGAACAGGATGAATCCGATGGAGTACTTCAGGAACATCATCTTGCGCACGAAGAAGTAGTGGAACTCGAGCATCTGGTCAATGTAGTCGTTCGGCCTCTGCTCGTGGGGCAGCTCGATGTTGAGGCCGATGGAGAGGCCGCCGCCTTCCTGAGCGCCGCGGTTGGCGGCTTCCATGACCCCGCCGCCGCCTCCGGTGATGACGGCGATGTTGTTCTCGGCCATCAGACGGGCCGTGCGCCGGGCCTCTTCGTAGTAGGGGTCAGACGGGGTCATCCGGGCGCTGCCGAAGATGGAGACCGCCGGCCCGACCTTCGAGAGCTGCTCGAATCCCTCAACGAACTCGCTCATGATACGGAAGACGCGCCATGTGTCGGTGCGTGTGAACTCGCTGGCCTGTCGCGAGGCGTCGAGCAGGTCGAAGTCGTCCCGGATGCTGCGCTTTGTCCAGAGGCGGCCGACTTCCCTGCCGCCCCGGCGCCGGGGCCGTTCATGCTCCGCCATGCGATGCTCTCCTCTCGTTGACTCTGAGCGTCAGAAGGCTGGGGGGCGATTCTAAGCCCTCGGGCGGCCGGATTCAACAGCAGCCGCCCGCGTTGTATGCGGGCCCGGGCCATGGCCTGACCGCAGAGCCCGCTGAGACTGAGCATCCCTCCACTCGCCCACTGGACATAGGACGGGCACCGCCGCCGGCCCGGCCCGAGGCCTGCCGGTCTCTGCGCCCTCAGCGGTCAGCGCAAACGGGCATCTGCGCGGGGAAATAATGCTTTTGGTTGACATGGTGGCTTTTTGCGATATAACCACATCTGGAACGTACAGGGAACGTGGAGCACCGGATGTTGACCGTGCAAGAGGGAGGCGATTATGAGTGACGAAGGGCTGGAGACGTTCGAAGTAGCCGGCGAGCCGGAGGCCGAGCCGGAGAAGAAAGCCAAACGAGCCAAGAGAGGAGGAGCCGTGGCAGAGAAAAGGTATCTGTGCATCACGATCATTGACCACAATGCCATCATCGAGCAGACGGGCGAGGAGTCCTACGTCAATCTGCGGATACCCGTAACTCTCGCCGAAGCCGGCCTCAGGATGGTGCCCGAGGGCAAGCTCGGCAGGATCGATCCCGA
>JAUVVP010000385.1 GCA_030604585.1 Planctomycetota bacterium
CAGGCGTCGTGGTTCGCGATCTGGTCTGCGGCATCCTCGCGGTCACCTTCATAGGGAGGTAGCGCCAGCGGCTCCATCTCGAGCCCTACTGACGCCGCAGCCACTTCCATCGGGCAGAGGTGGCCCAGCCAGCCCTGGCACTGGAGCAGGTCCTTGCAGTCGTTCACGAAATCGATCGCCGGCGCGAAGGCCTGGCCCGATCGGGCGCAAATCTCGTCGTAGTTCGCCTTCCTGCCGAAGGATCGTGCCGCCGCCACGAGCGAGAGCGAGAAGGTCTCCTGCGTCCAGCCGTCTCCCGTCAGCTCCAACTCGGCGCGGCGGAGTCGCGCCGCCCCGGCCCCGCCGCCGTTCTGCTGGAGCCGCTCCTGAACGTCAACGCGGACGGTGCGGAGGGCCGCCTCGATGTCAGCCACGGCCTGGCGCTCGTGCTCGAGCATACGCCGGATGGTAGCGGCCCCCTCGGCCCGCTGATCAGCGTTCGAGAGCCACGCCTCCCGGTCCGCTTCGCTCCGGCCAAGGAAGGGGGCGAACGACTCCCGCGCGAGCGCCGCCTCCTGGCGGTACAGCGCGGCGGCCGTCAGCAGGTGCTGGCGGGCGTCCGGCATCAACTGCGCCGTGTTCTCACAGAACGCTGCCGCGGCCGCCCGCCCGTCGGCTATCTGCCGCGTCTGGTAGATGAGCATACTCATGTCATAGATCTCGGGCACGTCCGGTCGCGGTCGCCGAACGTCGGCGGGATAGTCAAGCTGCTGGAGATCCCTGGCCCACTGCTCGTAGGCACGAGCGCCGAAGTAGTAGACCACGCCATCGCCCGCTTCCACAGGGGCGGCATAGTGGAGCTCGACGGCACGCTGCAGAGCCGCGCAGGCACGCTCAGTTTCGCTCATCTCCCGGGCCTGCTCGCCCAGCAGGAAGGCGGCGTTGCATATCCAGCCACCGACGAATCCCTCCCGTAGCGGGCCGCGGGCCTGGGCGTCCCAGAACCCGAGCTCCTGGGCTTTCTCGTCCCAGATCGGTGTCCACACGTAGGGCTCCTCACCACCTACGTAACAGAACAGGTTGTCCTCCGTGTCGTAGCCCACGACGGCGCGCCACTCGCCGCACTGCCCGTAGGCTCCCCCCACGAGGGCGGGTCTTCCCGCGCTGACCTGGGACCGGATCTCAGCCAGGTACTGCTGCGCAAGTTCCTGCTTCTGGTCACGCGGCAGCTGATTGATCTGCCAGAAGAAGTGCGGTTCAGTCCAGCGCGCTCGATAGCCGTACGCCTCGACGGCGTTCATCAGGAAGTCGGTCGGCGCCGCGTGGCCGGTCCTGAGTTCCCATTGCGTTCCATGGCAGAGGTGGAAGGCGTCGCCGGAGACCGCCCTGAGTTCGTCCAGCGACACGCGCTCACCTCGATGTGTGAGCAGCAGTTCCGCGCCCCGGAGGAAGGCGCCCTCGTCGGCCCGGCCTACCCTCAAGTCCGGCACTCCCTCGATCCACACCTTGCCGTCTTCACGTTTCACGTTCGCCGGCATCTCACTCTCCCCAATCGCCTGTGCCGATTCGGCTGCGCCCACACGTGCTCCGCCACGATCCCCCGCCCGGGCTGTCGGACGCCCTTCGGGCTCCTCCTCGGTCGGGTCCTCGCCTGGCTTGTTCGGGCCGCTGGGAGTGAACGGCCCGCGCGTCAGGAGCCAGCAGTCCAGAGCGATGGATTGCCCCGGGGGCGGGACCTCGACCTCGAGGGTGTTCGCCCCGGCGGGTAGATCAACGTCGCCCAGGTGGGCCCAACTGTTAGTCAGCCAGGCCTGTCGGACCACGACCCAGTCGGCACGCATTATCTCCGCCGGGCAGGTTCGCCACTCACCCTCGTTCCAGCGCCAACGGAAGGGAGCCGCGAACCAGAACCCACGGCACCACAGCGCGTACTTCCCGGCCTCGTCAAGCTCCACTTCCCACGTGGCCTTGCGTCCGGCGTCCGGGTGCTGCAGCCACGCCCCGTTCGAGAGCCTCTCCTGCTGCTCCACGGTGTCGGGCCTGAAGACGCCGCCCGGCGGGAAGTTGTGCTCGACGGCATCTTCTGCTTCCCACCATACCCATCCGTCTCCGGTCGTCTGCGCGCCGGGGCTGGGGCGAACGTGCCTGACGGGAGCGGGTGCCGGTTTCCCTTCCAATGGCCCCGTCTCCACGCGGATCTCGAGCCGATCGACGTAGGTCCTGTGCGGCGTGTCCCAACCGTCCACGGGGACAAGCCACGGATAGGTCGGCACGAGGACGTTCTTCCGGACCTCCTCGTAGGACTCGGCTTCCAGAAGCAGGCCGCGGGCCTGATGCCATTCGTCGTCGGCGATCAGCCTGCCGTCCTCGCCGCCTCCGTCCAGCAGCCCTTCGAGGACCTTGAGGGGAGTAGGGCCGGTCTCGTTGGAGTGCACCCAGATCTCCAGCCGCCACGTCCCCTCCCATGCGTCGGTGCGGTACCACAGCGTTGCCTCGGTTTCGCCCGGCCGGACCTGCGAGAGCAACACGTGGGCGCCGCCCCTGAAGCGCACGCTGGGCCAACCTGAGAAGTTCTCCAGCAGGGCGCTGAATTCGCCCTCCTTGGCCTCCGTGGGATCCCCGGTCTCCTGCGTATCGATCTCCGTGACCACAACATCGTTAACGACGACCTCCGCCGTCCAGTACTCGTCCAGCAGGACGACGTCGGCCGAAACCGAGTTGACCGCCGCCACTGCCGTCAGGGCGGCCGCCAGCAACCACAGACTCCGACCGAAACGCAGACCCAAAGACAACGCTGCCCTCTGTTCCATGACGGTTCCCCCTCTCTTGGCGATCATCGCCCCGTGTGCAGGCCCCTCGCGTGGCGGACCCCCGCCGCCTCTGCGCGCTGACACCCGGCCCCGTCCCGTTAGCTCGCCGGTGCCTGCGACCCCGGGCCGAGCCAATCAATCCCGCGACGGACCGGTCTGTGCTGAATCCCCCACGCGCAGGCGAAACCCCGATCTTACACGCACGCGTCGGATTCTGTCAAGTCATGTGTGCCGATTCGGGCGATCCCGTCGGGTTCCGCCTTGGCGTGCCAGTCGACCTCGCGCAACTCCTCTCGCGTCCTTTCCCGCAGCGGAGCTACGACCTGGCGAACTCCAAGCCCTTCCACATCGGCTTTGGCGGCGTGGACTACTTCTCGGGGCGATGAACGACCTGCGACTGTTTGAGAGGGGCTTCACCGGCGAAGAGGTCGTGGCGCTCCAGCAGGAGTCACCGTAGGAACTGCACGTCGGACGCCTTGCGGGCCGCACTCCTCGCGCATGGGAGCGCGCCCGCCTCTACTGCCCTATGTGCTCCATCGCGCC